>NZ_JAPVZW010000001.1:300000-388878 GCF_041432595.1 Streptococcus sp. 27098_8_86 | reverse complement strand
TCTTTACTTTGTTTGTTTCTATAATTTCTTAGTGTCTCATGAAAGAGATAATAATCATCTAGCCAGAGACCTCCCTCGCTTATACGATGACTAAGCTCACCTACTTCTTCATAGGGTTCTTTATCATATCTTCGTTTTTGACTTTCTTGCTTACGGATATAGTCTAGGATTCGATTCCGAAACTTGGTTTTAAAATATTTCCTTAAACGAGGAATATCTTCTGCCAGCTCTTCTTCTCTACTGATCAATTCATGTAAGCAAATCATACCCTCTTGTTCCCAATCCGATAGCTCCCATAAATGAAGGTAATATTCATTTCTACACTTGTACACAATTCCCTGGACTTCTTTATACAATTCTTCAATCATATTGTTCCCCTTTCTAGATACAGTCTAACAGATTCAGAAACACTTTTGTCCCATTTCCTCCGTTCTGTCCCCTTTATCTCCTCAACTGCACAAAAAAGAGAGGGCAAGCCTCTCTTTGGGTTATTTTTCATCATTCATTTTTGACTTTACTTCATCATAAGATAATGCATGAGATTCCTCTTCTACGGTTTCAGGCATCTTTCCTGTTTCGTAAAGAGATTTAATTTGTGTACTATCCAATGTTTCGTATTTCAATAATGCTTCTGCAATCAACTTGTGAGTTTCACGATTTGATTGGATGATTTCAGCAGCTTTATTTCGTGCTTCATTTAATAATGAGCGAACCTCTTCGTCAATTTCATAAGCTGTTTGTTCTGAAATTGATTTTTGAGGACTCTGTGCACCAAACATAGCATGGTTTCCTTCATATTGTACTGGGCCAAGTTTTTCACTCATGCCGTACTCTGTAACCATTGCACGCGCCATTTGTGTCGCTTGTTCAAAGTCGTTTGAAGCTCCTGTAGTTTGGACATTAAAGATAATTTCTTCAGCCACACGGCCACCCATTAAACCAGCCAATTGCTCTTTCATATCTTCTTTAGATAGAAGCATTTGATCTTCCTTAGGAAGTGCAATCATGTAACCACCTGCACGGCCACGTGGTACAATTGTAACCTTATGGACAACGCGGGCATTCGACAAGACTAAACCAACAATAGTATGTCCAGCCTCATGGTAGGCAACCAATTCACGTTCTTTTTGTGAAACTGTCTTATCTTTCTTAGAAGGACCAGCAATAACTCTATCTTCTGCTTCATCAATATCTGAAGCATCAATTATCGATTTATTTCGACGAGCAGCAACTAGAGCCGCCTCATTCAATACATTCTCTAAATCAGCACCAACAAAACCTGGAGTTTGTTGGGCAACTAATTTCAAATCAACATCTTCTGCTAAAGGCTTGTTCTTAGCATGAACTTTCAAGATTGCTTCGCGACCTTTAACATCAGGACGGCCAACCAATACTTTTCTATCAAAACGTCCTGGACGCAAAAGGGCAGGATCAAGTACATCTGAACGGTTTGTCGCAGCGATAACGATAATCCCTTCATTTCCCTCAAAACCGTCCATCTCAATCAAGAGTTGATTCAAGGTTTGCTCACGTTCGTCATTACCTCCGCCAAGACCGACTCCACGTTGACGTCCAACAGCATCAATTTCATCGATAAAGATAATAGCTGGTGCTGCTTTTTTAGCATCTTCAAAAAGAGAACGAACACGACTAGCTCCAACTCCGACAAACATTTCTACAAAGTCAGAACCTGAGATACTAAAGAATGGAACACCTGCTTCTCCGGCGACTGCTTTAGCAAGCAAAGTTTTACCTGTTCCCGGAGGTCCCTCCAAAAGAACACCTGCTGGAATACGGGCTCCAAGTTTTGTAAATCGTTTTGGATCTTTTAAAAATTCAACAACTTCAACTAGTTCTTGTTTTTCTTCCTCAGCTCCAGCAACATCTGAAAATCTTACTTTAATATCTTCTTTATTTGCAGCTTTAGCCTTACTACGTCCAAAACTCATCGGGTTACGGCTATTATTTCCTCCCATATTTCCCATCATAGAGAATAGGAAGAAGAAAAGAATACCGAATGGCACAATGGATACAAGAATATTAATCCACATACCACTTGAACTTTCATGCTTAACAGTTACTTCCGCTTTATGGTCAGAAGCAAGCTTTTGTAATTCTGATACCGTCGTATCTGAAGGAAGAATGATGCTTGAAAATTTCTCTACTGTTGTAGCAGATGGAGAAAAGAACTGAATGCCTGTTTCTTCTTTACTTGTTTTAGGATTTTTATAAACACCTGAAACTTCGATAACACTGCCATTTGGTTGGTAAGTCAATTCTTTTACATTGTCATCGGTAATTTCTTTTACCAATTCTGTATAATTAATTTGCTCACTTTTCCCTGCAACACTACCTGTACTAAAATACTGGTAACTTGTAACTAGGAAAAAAATAAGTAATAACCATAGAAAAGGATTTTTAATTAAACCATTATTTTGTTTTTTCATTAAAAATTGTTCTTTCTAATTTGAATATACTTCTTCTTTCAATACTCCAACATAAGGAAGGTTACGATAATTTTCTTTGTAGTCTAAACCATAACCTACTACAAACTCATTGGGAATAGTAAAGCAAGTATAGTCTGCCTCAATTTCTACAACACGTCCTTCTGGTTTATCCAACAAGGTTGCAATGTTAACAGAAGCTGCTTCTCTTGCAATAAACATATCTCGCAAATTCTTCAAAGTTTGACCTGTATCAATGATGTCCTCTACAAATAGAACATGTCTTCCTTTAATATCTTGAGTTACATCTTGCTTGATATTAATGACACCACTACTTGCTGTTCCACCATGGTAGCTAGAAACCATCATGAAGTCCATTTCAATATGTGTATCAATATGTTTGACCAATTCAGCCATGAAAGGAATAGATCCTTTTAAAATCCCAACTAAAATTGGATTTTTTCCTGCATAGTCTTTAGTGAGTTGAGCACCTAATTTTTTAGCAGCTTCTGTAATTTCATCGTGTGAAACAAGGATTTTTTTAATATCGTTTTCTAACATTTTTTTACCTATCTATTTTTTCTATATAAAGTACAGTGTTCATTATATCATTTTTCGTGTTTTTACTCAAATTACTGGTCGCAATTCCCAAAATTGAGACAATTTCACCAAATTGCTCAATAATCAGAGCTGATTTTCGCTTTTCCATAGGGATTTTCAAATCAATAAATAGACGTCTGAGTTTTTTTCTATGCCCATTTTGAATCAAAAAATCTCCTGTTTTTCGATGACGAATGTGTATTGATGTTTCCCGTGAAACAGGTACCTGCTGAATTAATTCACCTTCTAAAGGAAGTCCAAAGGAAAATAAATAACCTTGGTAAGATACCTGATTTTGATAGTGTAACACAAGTTCATCTTCCTTTTCATCAGACTGAGGACTGATTTTACAAATCTTAAACCATTGGTACTCTTTTATCAATTCATAACCATTTTTTAGCGGATGACGATACTGGCTTTTAGTTTTTAAAATCTGCCGAACTTCTTCAAACTGAGCTTTTGTAAGATTCAAATCTGGAAAACGATTCAGATAAGTTTGAAGTAAAACTCTTTGTGTCGACTCAGAGTAAGACAATAGCTGATCTAAATTCTCTACATCAATATTCTTTGATAATTCAGCTATAGCTAAGTCATAATCTAAAATTTCATTGCCGATGCTTAAGATTGCATATCTAAATCGAGGATTTTCTTTTTCTAATTCTGGTAAATAAGAATTTCGAATACGATTGCGAAAATAATGATTTTCCTGATTTGATATATCTTCAAAGTGGAAAATTGGTGGAAAGTCTTTTTTCTGAAAATGCAAGAAGGGCCGAATGATTTCTATCTCTCCTACTACTTGCTTCTCCTTAATTCCTGATAGATAGCGCAAACGAGTACCTCGAATCAAACGCATCAAAATCGTTTCCACCTGATCATCAGCATGGTGGGCAGTGACTAAAACTGTCGCACCTGTCTTTTTCATGACCTCTTGAAAAAAATCATAACGAAAATGTCGAGCACGCGCTTCTGAAAATTCTCCTGAAAAATTGCTGATATAAATAGGAAGCTCTGCTTCAGCAGCCAACTTCCTTAATTCCTTTTCTTCCCAATCTGATTCAATTCTCTGCTTATGATTAACATGAGCTAAAATCAATTCAATTTCCAACTCTTCTTGATAAGTAGACAATACCTTGAATAGAAACATAGAATCTAATCCACCAGAAAGAGCTAGCACCACCTTAGTATGTTTTTTAAAATATTCTCTCTTGAGAAAATGATTTAAAAAATCTTGTTCCCTCATTTTAGAACCTCATAAACGTCCTTGGCTATCTTAGAAATCGTATCATAATCAGAATTTTTAGTGAAAATAGAAAGAACAAATGGAGAATCTGCATAGATAACGCCCGTATCATGCTTAAATTCATCCGCATCTCCAATTTTATGAGCTACTTTAACAGAAACACCTTTGGCAATTCTCTCATTATCAAAATCTGTTTTAGTCAAAGAATCCAATACAAATCCATTTTGGTTATAAATAGCTTCCATGACTTTCCCAGCCATTTTAGAAGAAATCAATTTTTCTTTTGGATCCCAATCATCTCCCATAATAGCAGACGTCTTGGATTTGAATATAGCATCAGATTGATTTGAAATGTAATATCCCAATAGATTATGAGCTACATTATCCGATTCTTTAGATACTTTTGTGATTAAGTCCTTTATAGAATACTCTTTATTATCCTCTTTTTTAGGGAGACTACCACTTCCCTCTGGTTTATAAGAACCTGGAAAATCATTGACTGCTGATACGTATTTTACAGTCGTGTCTAACTGATAAAGACCCTCATTTATTTTTTCTTGCGTATAGTAGAGATAAGGTAATTTTAAAATGCTAGCTGCATACATCTTTTCATCTTGATTGATACCAGCTTCTTTTCCAGTAGTCAGTTGCTTAACATAAATAGAGAAAGAAGCTTTCTGATATTTTTCAGATAATATTTCTTGCACTTTATTCATCCGATTATCTTCTTCAGAAGTTAATTCCTTATCTACCCATCCAACTTGATCAATATGTAGAAATTCTTTCCCTTCTACAAACATGGTCTTATCAATTGAAACTTGCGAATAAGCTGATAAGGATGATTTCACTTCTTTTAAATCATAAGGACTGTTATACAGTTTAAAATCAGATTCTAACCATACTTTTTTTATTGTTGGAGTTACCTCTGACTGATCATATAAAAATCGTTTGTCTGCAGCAATAAATTGATGATTGGATAACTTAAATACTGGAATTCCTTGTTTATTTAAACGCCACTCGGTTATTTGAAAACTTGTTTGGGGAGTCAATTTTCCAGATTCCACTACTAAATCTTCATTCGCATAAACAGGAACCTCTCCATAAACCATGGGAGAACTTAATTTTTCTCTAAAATAAATACCAAAGTCAGATTGTGAAAGGTAATAAATTTCTTTCGAAGTATATACAACTTCTTTTTCTGTGCTAACGACTTTTGAAATAGTCAAAAAACTTGGTAGCAACAAAATAATTAAGAATTTACGCATTCTTCCTTTCCTTTTCTTCTTGTAAACGCAATAGTTGATTTTTATCAGACAACTCTTCTAGTTTTTCATCCGATAGACTCAAAAATTGCTCAATTACGTCTAATAAATTTTCCATTTCATCACCTTGGAAGCAAGTCAGGAATCGTATAAACAGCTTCCCGATTCTTAGAATAATAATATTTTGCACGCATGTATTTAGCAGCGTAATCTTCATCTTTCAACTTTGTAGCAAAAGCTGTCTCTTTCTCCTTTTCCTCACTCAAGGTTTGATACTGAGTTTGCAAGTCTGATAACTGTTGACGTCTTTGGAGTAATTGATGATAACTTTGAGCAAGATTATAAGTTGGTAAAATGAACAATAAAATCATCAAAATAAGAACCCAACCCATGAAACGATTACGTTTTTGTCGTTCCTTCATCAAATAGCGACGACGTTGGTGTTCATTTTGAATAAAAGAATTATTCAATTGTACGATATTTTTAGACATTTTCTTCTACCCGTGTTTCACTGATAATTTCATACATGCCTGCTGCATCTTCTTTTTTTGTACTATCTTTCATCTCCAGTACTTTTACAAGTAGCAACTTATTTCCAAAGCGAATTTCAACTTGGTCATTAACTTTCAAATCCGTTGAACTTTTTGCCAAGATTCCATTTACCTTGATTCTACCTTTATCTGCTACTTCTTTTGCGACTGTACGACGCTTGATAATTCTTGATACTTTTAAATATTTGTCTAATCTCATTTTTATTACCTCAAATTATTATTGTATCATTTTTATCTACTTTATAGAAGAAAAATGTTAAAGGGAATTGCCTTCTTTCGACACTTTTATCTCTAATAAACTTTCTCCAAAAATGAGTAGACCTTCTAAAATTTCATAGTCCTTCTTGTTTCGAACATCAAATACAACTTCCATTAATCCCTTATTCTCAGCTATAGCTGCTTTTAAGTTCGTTGCGGATAAAGCTTTAAAATAATCTTGAGCCAAGAACAGTCGCTGAGTAATTTTTTCAAATTGAACTGTAATCTTATTTTCTTTTCGTTCCACACGTTGAACAAAGACCTTATCAAGATAAGACTTAACCAAACCAATCTCTAAAAGATAGGCTACCACGTCTGGGTACTCTCCAAATCGGTCCATCAACTCTTCTTGTAATTCTTCGTAGTTGACACGGTTGTCAATTTGACGAATTTTCTTGTAAATTTCAATCTTATGTCGTTGATCAGAAATATAAGTATCAGGAAGATAGGCATCAATTTGTAAAATCAATTCGGTATTTCCTTTGGTTTTTGTGTTCCCATTACCATGTCGTTTATCAATAGCTTCCTCCAATAACTGCGAATACAATTCAAAACCAACAGAATCAATGAAACCAGACTGGGATTTTCCTAAAAGATTTCCTGCTCCACGAATCGAAAGATCTCGCATTGCAATCTTAAATCCTGATCCCAATTCTGTAAATCCTTTAATCGCTTCTAATCTCTTCTCGGAGACTTCACTGATTGATTTTTCTGGACGATACATGAGATAAGCATAAGCAATACGATTACTACGACCGACTCTTCCTCTTAACTGATACAAGGTTGACAAGCCCATATGGTCCGCATTTTCAATAAATAAAGTATTGGCATTTGGAATGTCCACTCCTGTCTCAATAATGGTAGTTGTCACCAAAATATCATACTGACCTTCAATGAAATCCAGTAGAGTATTTTCTAACTGAATCTCACTCATTTGCCCATGAACATACCCAATCGAAGCCTCTGGAATCAACTCCTGTAATTCGGAAACCTTCTGGTCAATCGTGTCAACTTTATTGTAAAGATAGTAAACTTGACCTCCACGCTCCATTTCACGCAAGACAGCATCACGAATCACACTATCATTCTTTTCTAAAACATAGGTTTGCACTGGATAACGATTAGTCGGCGGAGTTTCAATAACAGACAAATCTCTGATTCCCAGCATAGACATGTGAAGGGTACGAGGAATTGGCGTTGCTGTCAAGGTCAGGACATCTACTTGTTTTTTCAGTTCTTTCAAGGTTTCCTTATGCTTGACACCAAATCGCTGTTCCTCATCAATAATCATCAAGCCCAAATCAGCAAATACAACATCTTTTGACAAAACACGATGTGTTCCAATCAAAATATCAACTTGACCCTTTTTCAATTTTTCAAGTGTTTCAGTCTGCTCTTTTTTACTTCTAAAGCGACTCAACACATCAATATTAACTGCAAAATTTTGGAATCTTTCCTTAAAATTCGTATAGTGCTGTTGCGCTAAAACCGTCGTCGGAACGAGAACGACAACCTGTTTGTGATTATTGACTGCCTTAAAGGCTGCACGCATAGCAACTTCAGTCTTTCCAAAACCAACATCCCCAACTAAAAGTCGATCCATTGGTTGAGAAGCCTGCATATCTCTCTTGATTTCCTCAACACTACGAAGTTGATCATCCGTTTCAACATAAGGGAAGGCATCATCAAAAGCATGTTGATCCTCATCATCAGCTGAGAAAGCAAAACCCTTCAACTGGCTGCGTTCAGAATAAAGTTTGATTAAATCGTCAGCTATATCCTCTACCTGGTTCTTAACTTTTTGCTTTGCTTTTTTGAAATGACCATCATTTAATTTATTGAGTTTAGGTGCTTTACCGTCACTTGAAACGTATTTGGAAAGTAGATGAATTTGTTCCACTGGGATAGAGATTTGATCCCCGTTTTGGTATTGAACACTAACATAATCACGGTGAATCCCTTTGATTTCAATTGTTTCAATCCCTAGATATTGACCAATTCCATGGATATGGTGAACAACGTAATCTCCTTTTTCAAGTTCATTGTAATCTTTTAATCTCTCTGCGTTTGAAACATGTTGTCTTCGAAAACGACGTTTTAATTTCTTTTGAAAAATCTCATGTTCAGTTATCAATAAAATCTTTTCATCTACAAAATGAAAACCATGTCTGAGATTACCCTCGATTAAGTTTACAGATTCTTTACAGATACTTGACTTATCTCTGGAATCTAATTTAATCTGATATTCCTCTAAAACATCCTCCAATGTTTTACTTCCCATTGAATTGCTAGACTGAAGAATAATAGTGTAATTCATTTTTTTGTATCGCTCAATTTCTTCTTTTAGAAAAGAAAATTGATTGAAAAACTCTTGCATGGGATATTGATTAAATTGATAAATTTGATCAAACTTGAGATTTCCTAACCCCTTTTGCAGGTTAGAGAAAAAGGTAACCGGACTCTGTTTTTTATAGATTTGCTCTGTATCTGCAAAATACTGCATCTCAGAAAATGCTTTACTGTTCTGTAATTCTTCTGTAAAGTATTGTGCTAACTCCCTTTCAAAGACTTCATACTGATTCATCAATTTCTGATAATCATCAAAGAATACTGGGGTATCTTTTTCAATATAGTCAAAAACAGTCCATGTCTTGTCATAACACAAAGATAAAAACTTCCTAGAATCTAAATGAATTTGTTTTTGATGAAAACTTGAAAGAATTTCTTCTAAGTATGATTTTAAAATAGGTGATAAGGTCTTTGAAATTTGTTTTTCTAAAGCTGACTGACCTCGTTGATAATCCTTTTCTCTCAAAAGCATATCACTAGCTGGAAAGATGGTGAGTTCTGTCTGATTTTCTTTCGATAATTGTGTTTCGACTTCAAATGACCTAATACCATCGACTTCATCACCAAAAAACTCAATTCGGCAAGGTTCTAACTGGGATATTTCAAAAATATCTAAAATATCTCCTCGCAGACTAAATTCGCCCTGAGTTTGTACTTGAGTAACTTTTCGATAGCCTATCTCTTTTAACTGATGGATAAGTGCGTGTTGGTCATATTCTTCACCAACTGTTATTTTTACAATACTATCTTTGAATATATTGGGAGACGGTAAAATCAATCGACTTGCTGCGATATTACAAACTAAAATCCCTTTCTTAGATGAATCAGTCAAAAAACGCAAGGCTTCAACCCGTGAAATGATTTTTTCTTGTGAAGACATCAAAAACTCGACCATAGGGGAATCATCTACCAAAAATGGATAGACAAGTTCCTCACCCAAGATAGAGATAAGATCACTAACAAGTCCTTCTACTTCTCCATAAGTTGACGTCAACAACACAATCTTATCTTCTTTTTCTAGACTACTTGCAATTGCAAGAGCCTTAGTAGACGTTGATAAACCAAGTATTAGTTGTCTTTTCTTATCTGTCAGATTTTGATGCCATTTTTTGATCTGATTATTTTCTAAGAATAAATCTAATAAGGTCACCATTTATCCGTTATACCTCTGCATTGTTTTCTCAAAATTTTTCTCTTGTAAATAATAGTTTACAGCATCGTCAACTTTGTCAATAGACTGTAAAATACCGATATAATCATCCTTGTCAAACTTACTCAAAACATGGTGAACAACTGACATTCCATTTTTAGGTCTTCCAATTCCAATCTTAACACGGTTAAAGACCTGAGTTCCAATATGTTGAATAATAGACTTGATACCATTATGACCACCTGCTGAGCCTTTTGCTCTTAAACGAATCTTTCCAACTTCCATGTCAAGATCATCGTAAATGATGAGTAAATCTTCAATATCCAAACCATAGTAAGTCAATAAAGCATGAACTGCTTTTCCACTTTCATTCATAAATGTCGTTGGTTTGACAAGATAAATTTTTTCTCCATTTAGGAAAAATGATGCTAGATCAGCTTGAAATATCTTATCGTGTGTAAATGTGACATTCTGTTTTTTCGCTAGTTGGTCAATCAACATAAAACCAACATTGTGTTTTGTTTCAAAATATTTATCCCCTGGATTTCCTAATCCTACAAGTAATTTGGTCATTTATTTTTCCTTTCAAAAGCCAAAAGGGTTGGAATTTTTTTCCAACCTAATTGACACTATTTATTAAATTTCTTATACATTAAAGCGAAATTCCATGATATCGCCATCTTGAACGATATATTCTTTTCCTTCTTCACGCAAACGTCCAGCTTCTTTTACGGCCTTTTCAGATCCGTATTTCACTAGATCCTCATATGACATGGTTACTGCACGAATAAATCCTTTTTCAAAGTCTGAGTGGATAATCCCAGCTGCTTGAGGAGCCTTCATACCACGTTTGAAGGTCCAAGCGCGAACTTCTTTTTCACCAGCTGTGAAGTAAGTTCCCAATCCAAGCAAATGGTAAGCAGCACGAGTCAACTTGTCAACGCCTGATTCTGTCAACCCAAGTGCTTCAAGAAACTCTTGCTTATCTTCATCGTCTAACTCAGAAATTTCTTCCTCAGCACGTGCAGAAATAACGACTACTTCAGCATTTTCTGTCTCTGCAAATTCACGAATTTGTTTAACATAGTCGATAGAGTCAGGTTCTGAAACCACATCCTCGTCCACATTGGCAACATAGAGCACTGGTTTAGTCGTCAAAAGGAAGAGACCTTTGACAACCTTTTGTTCTTCATCTGTAAATTCAATGGTTCGAGCTGATTTTCCATCTTCAAGGACTGGTTTAATCTTTTGAAGAACATTAAATTCTGCTACTGATTCTTTATCTTTTTGCGTACGTGCCATCTTTTCTACACGAGCATAACGCTTATTAACTGACTCTAAGTCAGCAAGAATCAATTCTAAGTTAATGGTGTCGATATCTGCAAGTGGATCCACAAAGGCGTCTTCACGCCCTTGCTCGCGCATGACATTTTCATCATCAAAAGCACGAACTACATGAACAATCGCATCTACTTCACGGATATTGGCCAAGAATTTGTTACCAAGACCTTCCCCTTTTGATGCGCCTTTTACAATCCCTGCAATATCTGTAAATTCAAATGTTGTTGGAACTGTCTTTTTAGGAGTAATCATTTCAGTTAGTTTTTGTAGGCGTTCATCAGGAACCTCAACCATTCCAACATTTGGATCAATCGTCGCAAATGGGTAGTTTGCTGCTTCTGCTCCTGCTTTTGTAATTGCATTAAATAGTGTTGATTTACCAACGTTTGGCAAACCAACGATACCTGCTGTTAAAGCCATATTTCTCATTCTCCGTTTTCATTTCAATCCCTAATATTATAACACAAAAAGGGAAAACTTGCTAACCCTCTAACTAAGGGTTCTCAGTCAATAATTTTATTCATTTTTCGATCAAAATCATAGCGCCCCATCATGACAACATGGTCACAATTACTGCATTTTATCTTGATATCTGCTCCAACACGGGTAATTTCCCAACGATTTGCTTTTTTACCAGTTGACTTGATGGTGCAAGCATGTGGTTTTTTCATCTCAACAAAATTTCCAACTTGATACATACTACTCTCCTTTTCTTTTTCGATTATATCATAAAAGAGGCGAGCTAGGCTCAACCTCTTTCACTTAATTTGTACGAACTGGGGTGATAAGTTGCATGAAGTCCTCTTCAGTATCAGCTGGCACAAGAGTAAATGGACGAACAGCTGAGATAAAGCTAATAGTCACCTTTTCGCTATTTAAAGCCTTGAGTGAATCAATCAAGTAAGTTGGGTTGAAACTAATAGTCAAATCTTCACCAGTCACTTGATCAGTATCGATTTCTTCGTTTACTTTACCAACTTCTGGAGAGTGAACATGGGCGCTAACAACCCCATCTTTAATTTCAAGTTTCACAGTACCATTTTGAGTAGCACTTGATAAAAGACGAGCACGTTCCATTGACTGGCGTAAGTTTACAACATCAAAAGTAATAGTAGTATTAAAGTCCGTTGGAATCAAACGATCTGTATCAGGATAGTTACCTTCTAACAAACGAGTATAGAAGCTAATATTTTCGCTTCTAAAGAGGATTTGGTTATTGGCAAAGAAAATCTCTACAGTTTCGATATCATCTGTAAATACCGCTGAAAATTCGCGTAGAGAACGGCTAGGAATCACGACATCAAAATCATCACTATTTTTCTCAAGCGTTAATTTTTTCTGGCTTAGACGATGAGAGTCTGTTGCAACTGTTTTTAACTCTTTGTGTTGACTCAATACAAAATGAACACCTGTCAAAATTGGACGACTCTCTTGTGTACTTGCAGCAAATGCTGTTTCATTGATAATTTTCTTGAGTAATTTTGTTTCAAGAACCAAAGGAGTGCTTGCTGAAATTTCTTGGATTCGTGGATACTGTTCGCTATCTTTTCCTTTTAGGGTAATTTCTGATTTTCCACTGGTTAAAACAATTTGATTTTGTTCAATTTCTTTAAAATCAAGAGTCACATCAGGTAGACTAGATACCACATTGATGAAGAAAGAAGCTTCAAGAAGAATCGAACCTAAAGAAGTAATTAATAGACCAGCATCTTCATTTTTTTGAGAAATAAAATTTTCAATTGAAATTTGACCATTTGAACCAATTAAAGTAACACCTTCATTGGTCACGTCAATTTTGACAGTTGATAAAATAGGAATGGCATTTTTAGAACTAATAGCTCTCTTAGTAATATTTAATGCTTGTAGAAATAAATTTTTATTAATTGAAAAATGAATCATGGATTCTCCTTTATTTATTTTTAGTATTAGAAGGATAATAGTAATAATAGAGTCTGTGAAATCTGTGGAAAACAGACTTTAAACAAGTCATATCAAGTTTTTTGGCTTGTTTAAAAAATGTGGATAAAAAAGATAATAAAGTAAAAGTTATCCACAAGTTATTTAATTTTCTTTTTGATGGATTCAATTTCTAAACGTAAATTATCGTCTTCATCAATCAAAGATTTAATTTTGGCATGGGCATGAATAACTGTTGTATGGTCTTTTCCACCAAATTCCTTCCCAATTTTTGGAAGACTATTATCTGTTAGTTCTCTAGATAAATACATGGCTACTTGACGGGCTAAAACAATATTTTGAAGGCGTCTACTTCCCTTCATTTCTTTGACACTGACACCATAAAAGTTACCAACTTCATTTTGGATTTTATCAATTGGGATGATGAGCATTTGGCTAACATCTTGTTTGCGAGCTCTAATGGCTTCTGCAGCGATATCGATAGTGATATCCTTAATCTTCTTCACTCTGGCAATTAAAGTGATGTCGTTGATTGCTCCTTCAAGTTCTCGGACGTTTGAATCAAATTGACCAGCTAGGTATTCTAGGGTATCACTTTGGAAATGGTAGTCTAAATGCTCTGTTTTGCTTTGTAAAATGGCAATACGTGTCTCAAAGTCAGGTGGTGTGATATTTTGCGTCAAGCCCCAGCTAAAGCGCGTGACAAGCCGTTCTTCAAGGCCCTCTAGGTGTTTAGGGCTACGATCACTAGTCAGAACAATTTGTTTTTGATTGCTATGGAGAACATTGAAAGTATTGAAAAATTCTTCTTGAGTTGCAACTTTTTTTCCACTCAACGATTGGATATCATCAATTAACAAGAGATCAAGGCTACGGTAAGTTTTTTTGAACTTTTCCATTTCACCCAGTCTCAGGTGTTCAAGAAAATCGTTGATAAAGCTTTCAGCAGGAATGTACTTCACACGCGCATCAGGAATATTTTTCAAAATTTCATTCCCAATGGCATTGAGTAAGTGAGTCTTCCCAAGCCCAGGTCCTCCATAGATAAAAAGAGGATTATAGGTCAAGGCCAAATCTTCAGAGACAGCCAAGGCGGCTGATACAGCCCAAACATTTCCATCCCCTTGAATAAAATTATCAAAGGTATACTTTTCTTTTAATCCAGTATCCGAATAAGGAATAGATGCTAGCTTTGGACTATAGTCATAAAGAGTTGAATTTGGAGCTTCTTCAACTTGTGGGACAGCCGTATCTTGAGGTTTGGTGAAAATATAGTGGGGAGTTATCTCAGCATCATAAATTTCAAAACCAGCTACCACAATAATATCTTTTAGTTGTTTTTCCCAGACCATTTCCATTTCAGATCGTGGTAAAAATATAGTGGCAACATTTTCCTCTACCTTGATGAGTTCAGCTTGAATAGCATAGAAATCATACATGGATCGAGTCAGTCTTTCTTGAGCAAATTCTAATATACGATTCCAAAATTGTTTTTCTCTCAATCCTTTCTCCTCCTTTACTATTTAAAAGTTTAATGCTAGACTTATTTTACCATAGATAGCAAGAATTTTCCACAAGCTGTGAAAAATAATCCACAATGTTATCAAGTTTTATCCACAGGTTGGGGATGAAATCAGGAATTATTGATTTATTAAGCTTTTTATTAAAAAAAACAGTGGATAACCTTGTGAGATAAAAAAAATAAAAGAACAGCCTTATTTCAGGCTGTTGATAATTCTACTGTATTCTTCTTGATTTGAAAAAGAAATAATGATTTTTCCGCTATCTTTTTTAGACAGTTTGATTTCTACATCTAATCCGAGTAGTTTTTTTAACTGTTCTTCTTCATTTTGTATGAAATGATTCGTTTTTTGAAGTTTCTTTTGTTTTTTCTCTGTCAGAAGAGATTCTAATTTCCTTACAGAAATGTCTTCATATATAATCCGTTGAAAGAAATAGTCTTGTTGTTCCTTATTTAACCCAACTAGAGAACGCGCATGGGCTTGTGATAGTTTGCCATTTTCTACTTCTGAGAGGATCTGTTCTGGCAAGGACAGCAAGCGAATAGAGTTGCTGATATAAGGACGAGACTTGCCCATTTTATCTGCAATTTCAGCATGGGTAAATCCTTTCTCTACAAGAGATTCATAGGCGCGTGCTTCTTCTATTGGATTTAAATTTTCTCTTTGCAAATTTTCAATGATGGACTGGACCATCATCTCTTGATCTGAAAGCTGTTTAACAACAGCTGGGATAGACCTTAGACCAGCTAAAAGTGAAGCCCGATAGCGTCTCTCTCCTGCAAGGATTTCATAACCAATAACAGGAGATTGACGAACAATAATCGGTTGAATGACCCCATTTTCTTTGATAGACTGTGCTAGTTCATGTAGTTTTTCTCCATCAAATTCTTTTCGAGGTTGATAGGGATTTTTTTGTATATCTGTGATAGAAATCATTTCAAATTTTTCCATGATTCTACACTAACACATCTTTTCACTTATGTAAAGCTTTCTTTACATAGATGTCAATTAAGATTCTAAATCACCTGAACTCTTGTCAAGTTTAATAGATGTAGTTTCTTCTTTACCGTTGCGATAGTAAGTGATCTTAATGGTGTCTCCGATAGAATGATTGTAAAGAGCACTTTGTAAGTCTGTTGATGAAGCAATCTCTTTGTCATCTACTTTTGTAATAACGTCGTATTTTTCAAGGTGACCATTGGCAGGCATATTACTTTGTACAGAACGAACAACTACACCAGATGTTACATTGCTTGGAATATTCAGTCTTCTAATATCACTTGTATTAATATTTGAGAGATTGACCATTTGGATGCCCAAAGCTGGACGCGTTACTTTTCCGTTCTTTTCTAACTGTTCAATAATATTGATAGCATCATTTGCAGGGATTGCGAAACCAAGACCTTCTACAGATGTTCCTCCATTTGTGGCAATTTTACTTGAGGTAATTCCGATAACCTGTCCTTGGATATTGATAAGTGGGCCACCAGAGTTACCTGGGTTAATAGCAGTATCAGTTTGGATGGCTTTTGTAGAAATGGCTTGTCCATCTTCAGATTTTAAGGACACATTTCGATTGAGACTAGATACGATACCTTGAGTAACAGTATTAGCATATTCAGAACCTAACGGGCTACCAATAGCAATAGCAGTTTCTCCTACGGTTAACTGACTAGAATCACCAAATTCCGCTACTGTTGTCACTTTTTCTGAAGATATTTTGACGACAGCAATATCAGAGAAAGTGTCAGCTCCGACGATTTCTCCAGGTACCTTAGTTCCATCTGACAAACGAATATCTACTTTGCTGGCACCATTTATAACGTGATTGTTGGTGACAATATAAGCTTCTTTGTCATTCTTTTTATAAATAACCCCAGATCCTTCACTAGAGATTTGCTGAGAATCTGTATCTGTATCATCATTGCCAAATACGCTATTTTGTCTGTTAGCTGAATAAGTAATAACAGAAACAACAGCGTCTTTTACTTTGTTAACAGCCTGAGTTGTTGAATTTTCATTCTTATAGGCAGTCTGTGTAATAGTACTATTGTTGTTAGAGGTACTTACAGTACTTTTTTGAGTTAGTTGGTTTATTGAAAAGCTACCCAAGGCTCCACTAATAAAGCTAATGACGATAACGACTAATAATTGAAACCCTTTTTTGTAAAATGTTTTTAAATGTTTCATATTTGCCTCCATATGTTTGAAATTACTGAAAGTATAAACTGACTAGCTTAATTATAACTTAAAAACAAAAGTTTTTCACAGATTGTGGATAACTTTCAAAAATCTGTGGTTTTCTCGGCTAAAATTAACCTTTTATTTTGTGAATAAGATGTGAAAAAATAGAGAATATGTTAGAATAGAGTCATGAAAATTAAAGTTGTAACAGTTGGGAAACTGAAAGAAAAGTATTTAAAAGATGGTATCGCAGAGTATTCAAAACGAATTTCTCGATTTGCTAAGCTTGAAATGATAGAGCTAGCAGATGAAAAAACACCAGATAAGGCCAGCGAATCAGAAAATCAAAAGATTTTAGAAATAGAAGGTCAGAGAATTTTATCAAAAGTTGGTGACCGTGATTTCGTTATTGTGTTGGCTATAGAAGGGAAAACTTTCTCCTCGGAAGAATTTAGTAAGCAGTTAGAAGAAGCTTCTATAAAAGGATTTTCTACTCTTACCTTTATTATTGGGGGGAGTTTAGGATTATCATCAGCTGTAAAAAAGAGAGCCAATCTTTCTGTCAGTTTTGGCCGTCTAACTTTGCCCCATCAGTTAATGAGACTAGTCCTTGCTGAACAAATCTATCGCGCTTTTACGATTCAGCAGGGATCCCCCTATCATAAATAGAAAATTGACTTTCAATTGAATTTTTGGTAGAATAGCTGTATTAGGTCTCATAGCTCAGCTGGATAGAGCATTCGCCTTCTAAGCGAACGGTCGCAGGTTCGAATCCTGCTGGGATCAATATAGTAGCAAAGCTGGGAATTTTCCCGGCTTTTTTCTTAAAAAAGTACACTTGGGGAGAAAAAAATGACAGTTGAGAGAATTTTATCTAAAACGAAATTCCATTTTGTATAATAGTTTTTGTAAGTTAGCTTACAGGAAAAAAACATTTGAGGAGATTTTATTATGAAAAACACAGTTAAATTGGAACAGTTTGTAGCCTTGAAGGAAAAAGACTTGCAAAAGATTCAAGGTGGGGAGATGAGGAAACCAGATGGTGCTTTATTTAATTTATTTAGAAGAAGATAAAGGAGTAGCAGAATGGATTTTTTCTTAGTAGTGGATTTTATATTATATTTTCTAATTCTTAGTCACAGTTACCATTTAATTTGTAAAGGTCAAATAAAAGCAAAGGAACTATACGTTTTTGGTGCTTATACATTACTAGTAGAAGCAGTACTTGAACTTCCCTTCTATTTTCTATCTTTAGATGGGTTAGGAATTGTAACATTTTTATTTCCTTTGGGATTATATTCCTATTTTCGATGGATCAAACAGTATGAGAGGGATAGAGGACTATTCCTAAGTTTACTACTATCTCTTTTATATGAGAGCACTCATAACTTTCTGTCCGTGACTTTCTCCTCTATAACAGGAGACAATTTTGTTTTACAATATTATGGCCTATTCTTTTTAGCAATCTCAACGTTGACCTATTTTGTTGTCTTAAAAATCATTCATTATTTCCATTTGGAACTAGCCTATTTTGACAAGGACTACCTTTATCCTTTCTTGAAAAAAGTATTTTTTGCCTTACTACTGCTCCATATTGTATCTTTCGTTTCAAATATGGTAAGTACGATTAAACATTTGAATAGTTTTGGAAGTATTTTATCATCTATTGTCTTTATCTCTTTACTTTTGACTTTCTTTGCAATGAATTCTCATAAAGAACAAATGGAGAAAGAGATTGCTTTGAAGCAGAAGAAATTTGAACAGAAACATTTACAAAACTACACAGATGAAATTGTTGCTTTGTATAATGAAATACGTGGGTTTAGACATGACTATGCTGGGATGCTTGTCAGCATGCAGATGGCAATTGACAGTGGTGATTTACAGGAAATTGACAGAGTTTACAATGAAGTTTTGGTTAAAGCTAATCACAAACTGCGTTCAGATAAGTATACTTACTTTGATTTGAACAACATAGAAGATTCAGCTTTACGAAGTTTGGTTGCTCAGTCAATTGTTTATGCTCGAAATAATGGTGTAGAGTTTACACTGGAAGTAAAAGATACGATTACTAAGCTCCCAATTGAACTATTGGATTTGGTTCGTATCATGAGCGTTTTATTGAACAATGCTGTCGAAGGATCGGCTGATAGTTATAAAAGGCAGATGGAAGTAGCAGTTATTAAGATGGAAACTGAAACAGTTATTGTGATTCAGAATTCATGTAAAATGACGATGACTCCTTCAGGAGATCTATTTGCTTTAGGATTCTCCACTAAGGGAAGAAATCGCGGAGTAGGATTAAATAATGTGAAAGAACTATTAGATAAGTACAATAATATTATTTTAGAAACAGAGATGGAAGGCAGTACATTTAGACAAATCATTAGATTTAAGAGGGAATTTGAATGAAAGTTTTAATTTTAGAAGATGTTATTGAACATCAAGTGAGACTAGAGAGAATATTGGATGAAATTTCGAAAGAATCGAATATTCCAATATCATACAAGACAACGGGAAAAGTTCGTGAGTTTAAGGAATATATCGAAAATGATGAAGTAAACCAGCTTTATTTTCTAGATATTGATATTCATGGGATTGAGAAAAAAGGGTTTGAAGTTGCCCAGTTTATTCGTCATCACAATCCTTATGCTATTATCGTCTTTATCACCAGTCGATCAGAGTTTGCGACTCTAACCTATAAATACCAGGTATCAGCCCTAGATTTTGTTGATAAGGATATCAATGATGAGTTATTTAAAAAGAGAATTGAGCAGAATATCTTCTACACGAAGAGTATGTTACTTGAAAATGAAGATGTGGTAGATTATTTTGACTACAATTACAAGGGAAATGATTTAAAAATTCCTTACCATGACATTCTGTATATTGAAACGACAGGAGTTTCTCATAAATTGCGCATTATTGGTAAGAATTTTGCCAAAGAGTTTTACGGTACCATGACAGATATTCAGGAAAAGGACAAACATACTCAGAGATTTTATTCTCCTCACAAGTCATTTTTGGTAAATATAGGCAATATCAGAGAAATTGATCGAAAAAACTTAGAAATTGTTTTCTATGAAGACCATCGTTGTCCTATTTCAAGATTAAAAATTAGAAAATTAAAAGATATTCTAGAGAAAAAATCTCAAAAGTAATTGACAATTAGCAAGAAATTGATATAATGGTTATATCTGCTACAGATAGAAGGTCCGTTGGTCAAGGGGTTAAGACACCGCCTTTTCACGGCGGTAACACGGGTTCGAATCCCGTACGGACTATTTTATCCGCCATAGCTCAGTTGGTAGTAGCGCATGACTGTTAATCATGATGTCGTAGGTTCGAGTCCTACTGGCGGAGTATAGATAAAAGGGAACATAGTGTTGTTCCCTTTTTTGTATCAATTTATATCACCAAGCATCTTCATAAGGAAGTCTGTTATTTCTTGAGGACTTTCTTTTTTTCCATGTGCAATCCAAGTTTGGCAAACACCAAAAAGTGCGTGAGTTAGATAAATACTACTATATTCTAATTCAGTGGTATTAAGATTTAGTTGCATAAAGCGTTTTTGTAAATCCGTACTGAGCATGATATGAAGTTTATTTCGTAAGAAATTTTGGATTTCTTTAGTCCCATTTTCAGAAAGAAGGGCAGCCAGAAGTGGTTCTGATTCTAGATATTCAAAGACTTCTAAAATAGCGTCTCTTTTGTGATGAGCATGTTTTTGAAAAATATATTCAAATGTATGGAATAGCTTGCTTTGATAGTGCTCAATCATATCATACTTATCCTTATAGTGAGTATAGAAGCTGGAACGACTAATTCCGGCTTTTTTTGCTAACTTGACAGTAGAAATTTGATCAAATGGCTGTTCTATCAGTAGTTGTACCATAGCATTTTCAATAGTTCGCTTTGTTTTTAAGCGTTTGTTACTTTCTTGCATATTTCCTCCTTATAAACAAATTAGACTATGTGTCTAAAAATTGATTTTTTTATCTTGTAATTTATATTTTTTATTGTATAATCTATTATATCAAAATTTTAGACAATGTGTTTAAAAAAGGAGAAACTATGTTTAAAGAATGGAAAGCAATTTTTAAAAAACCAAACTTTATTATTGTCATGATAGGGATTTCTCTTATTCCCGCTCTGTACAATGTCATATTTTTGTCATCAATGTGGGATCCATATGGTCAATTGTCTGACTTACCTGTGGCAGTTGTCAATAATGATAAAGAAGCTTCCTATAATGGTAATACCATGTCTATAGGAAAAGACATGGTGTCTAATTTAGAGCAAAATAAATCATTGGATTTTCATTTTGTAGATGAAGATGAAGGAAAGAAGGGATTGGAAGATGGCGATTACTATATGGTAGTGACTTTACCAAGTGATTTATCTGAAAAAGCAGCTTCTATTTTAACGAATCATCCAGAGCAAATGCAAATCGATTATCAGACTTCAAGTGGTCATAGTTTTATTGCCAGCAAGATGAGCGATTCTGCGATGACACAGTTAAAACAGAATGTTTCTGCTAATGTAACCGAATCCTATACGAAAGCTTTATTTCAAAAGATGGGTGATTTAAAATCCGGTTTAACGAAGGCAGCCGATGGAAGTGAACAATTGGCTAACGGGGCCAGTCAGTTAGCTGTAGGAAGTCAGACATTGTCTTCAAATCTTGCTACTTTAGCTAGCTCAAGTTTAAACTTTTCGGATGGAACAGATCAATTTACAAAAGGGTTGACAACGTATGTCACAGGAGTAAAGCAACTGAATAGTGGCTTAGGAACATTTAATGATGGTTTACAGAACTATACAAGTGCGGTTTCACAGGTTGACACAGGACTTAATCAATTATCTTCGAAAACTCCAGAATTAGTTGCAGGTGTCAACCAGTTAAATACAGGGATGAAGTCATATGCTGGTGGAGTTTCACAACTCAATTCAGGTCTCAGTCAATTTTCGGTTGGTGTCAATGCCTATACAAGCGGAGTTGACAAATTATCTGTTGGTACAAACCAACTATCAAGTCAATCAGATACATTGAGAGACGGTATTACTCAATTAAATAAAGGAATAAAAGAAATATCCACACAATTAAATACTTCATCTCAACAGAAAGAGGATATAACACAGTTAGCAAGCAGTTTAGATGAGTTGAATAAGGCTCTCCAATCAGTTACAGTTTCAGATAATACTGATCTTAAAAATACAATATCTAATGACTTAACAAATATAACGACTCTTGCTCAAACTATTGTGACTAATAGTCAAGCAGAGCAAGAGAAAACTCTTACAAATCTTCAAGCAACAGCAACTTATCAATCTCTCACTGAAACTCAGAAAAAAGAATTGACTGAAGCTGTTTCAAATAATTCTAATTCTACGATAGAGTCAGCAAAAGCAATTTTAACGACGGCAGGAGATTTAAAAGAAAATTTAGGAAGTATAAACCAACCAGTCTCTAATCTTTCTACTTTACAGACTAAAGCAAATCAACTTTTACCTATAGCGTCTAGTTCCTTGACATCTATGTCAAGTGGATTTACACAGTTGCAAAATGCTGTAGATAATCAGTTAGTTCCCGGAAGTCAATCAATTGAAAATGGAGTTAATGCGTATACTAAGGGATTGGATACTATTTCTTTAGGTGTAAATCAACTAAGTGAAAAGAATACAACTTTAACAACAAGTTTGGATCAATTGGTTTCTGGCTCAACCAAGTTGACAGAAAACTCTTCAAAATTGACAACTGGTTTGGATACTCTAGCTGGGAAAACTCCAGAATTAGTAACAGGTATTGAAAAATTATCAAATGGCTCTAATGAATTGAATCAAAAGAGTCAAGAATTGATAGCAGGAGTTGATAAATTACAGTCAGGCTCTAGCCAACTAGCTGACAAATCCAGTCAGTTAATTTCAGGTGCTTCTCAATTAGAAAGTGGAGCTAATAAATTTGCAGATGGAGCTGGGAAACTAGCAGAAGGTGGAACAAAGTTAACTTCTGGCTTGGAAGGTTTACAGACAGGAGTTGCTTCTTTAGGACAAGGATTGAGTAATGCTAGTGATCAACTCAAATCAGCATCTACGGAATCTAAAAATGCAGAGATTTTATCAAATCCTCTCAGTCTTTCTAAAACAGACAATGATCAAGTTCCTGTAAATGGAGTTGCAATGTCTCCTTATATGATATCAGTTGCTCTTTTTGTTGCAGCAATATCAACAAATATGATCTTTGCGAAGCTGCCTTCAGGACGTCATCCAGAGAGTCGTTGGGCTTGGTTGAAATCTCGAGCAGAAATAAATGGTATTATAGCTGTTTTGGCAGGAATTTTGGTATATGGAGGAGTTCATCTTATTGGTCTAACGGCTAATCATGAGATGAGAACATTTATTCTCATTATCCTAACAAGTTTAGTATTCATGTCCATGGTGACTGCTTTAACAACATGGAATAGCCGTATAGGAGCTTTCTTTTCTCTTATTTTGCTTTTATTACAGTTAGCATCAAGTGCAGGTACTTACCCACTTGCTTTGACAAATGATTTCTTTAGAGCCATCAATCCTTGGTTACCAATGAGTTATTCAGTTTCGGGATTACGACAAACAATCTCTATGACAGGAAATATTCATCATCAAGTCATTTTCCTTGCTGTGATATTAGCCCTATTTACTGGTTTAGGTATGCTAGCCTATCGACCTAAGAAAATGGAAGAAGATTAAAAAAATCGACCGATTAATTGGTCGATTTTTTATGCTTTAGATGACTTTCGTCTGTGATTATAGATTCCAAATAGTAAGAGAGAAGTAAAGGAACAAATTGCTCCAGTAATAAAACTATTGGGAATAAAGGAAAGTGTAATAGTTCCTTTTCCCTTAGGAACGTCAACTTTCATAAAACCAGTTTGAGCTTGTTTAATTTCTATTTTCTTACCATCTTGGTAGGCAGACCAGCCTTTATCATAAGGAATGGTGAAGAAAATGGACGTATTTTGTTTAACATCATATGTAGCAAAGACTTTGTTTTTAGAAGTTGATACCGTTACTGGTTGTTCTTTAATTTTTTGAATTGCCTCGGTGAAAGTTTTGGTATCTAAACGATAGAAGGCAGGAGATTCAAATGATACCTGTGAATTTCCAGGGAAACTAACATTAATATTGAAAGTTTTTTTCTCTTTTGTATAGCCTAGATTAAAGAAGGAGAAGACATTATCAGTTGTAAAAGTTTTCTTTTCCCCATTGACAAGGATGTCAACTTTCTTTTGTTTATCATTAGAAAAGTGAAGGTTTGTGAAAGAAAGATAAACTTGGCTGTTTTCTGGCACTTCAATTTGATATTGGATTGCTGCATCTTCATTTGAAGAACTTGTAACAGTAATCAAATCATCAGTATTCTCTGTTTTTTCATAGGGTATTGGAGAAAAATAATCAAAATTGACGTCAGCAAGTTGATTTAAAAACGAGGCTTGATTATCTAAAGTATGTTCATTGAACTTGACATCATTGTAAATAGATTGACTAGCAAATGCAATCGGAAGAGAGTATTGATTTTCATATAGGGTAAGATTATCTTTTTGATAGATATCTTGGAAACCATACTTATCAATAGGACTGTCTGAGATATTGTACTGGATGCCAAATAAACTATCAGCCAAAATACTATTATTTGCATAACGGAGATTGAGATTGGTCCCAGAGGATTTAAAGCCAAGTTTATCCAAAGTAGAGCTTGCTGAACGATTTCGAACAGATGAAAATTGAGATATTCCATTGTAGTTAAATTTCATACTATCATTCCCTGTCTGAGTTTGTAGTTTCTCAGTACGAGTAAATGGATCCTCAATATATGTTGAGAAAGATTCCATAGCTGGGATATCTCTACTATATGCACTTCGAGAAGCAAAACCCCATTCTTTAGCAATTCCGTCTATTTGAGATGAAGCATTTAAACTCATTTCAACCATTATAAATAAAGAGATTAGAATGGCAAATAGATTTACAGAGATAAACTTTTTGATAACTGCAAGGAGTAGAAGCGAATAGACAATCAAAAATTCAAGGGTAAGCAGAATATTCAAATCTGTTAAAAAAGAATAATGTGATTTTAGATAGATGGTAGCTAAAAATCCTGTTACTATAAGAAAAAGCGAAACTAAAAAATTCCAGATTTTAATTTCTTTCAGACGATTTAAGACTTCCGCTGCTGTGTAAATTAACAAGGTAGAGAAAATCCAAGCATAGCGATGTAAAAACATGTTTGGAGTATGCATGCCTTGCCAAAATAAATCAAGAGCTTCTATATAAAAGCTTGCAATTAGAAATGCAAAGAAGATTGCATAGATAAGTTTCACGTGAAACTTAATGGATGTCAGTGTAAAAAATAAAATGGTCAAAATAAAGGGAAGTAGTCCAACAAAAATCATTGGGATGGCCCCATACTTTGTTGTGTCAAAGGAACCAATGAATTGCTTAGCAAAGAGATCAAGATACCAGCTACTTTCAGTTTGAAACTTTGTAACTTCAGTTAATTTTTCTCCATGTGTCTGTAAATCAAACAGAGTAGGAAGAGTTAGAATTAAACTAGCTATACTAGCTAAAATGGAGGTGATTATGAAATCAAGAAAAGATGATTTTCGAGTTTTAAAGTCACAAGAAATTTGGCAGAGATACCAGAAGATAAGAAATAATGCTGTCATATAGCCAAAATAATAATTTTGAATAAATAAAATTGACAGACTTGTAAAGTAAAATAGGAATTTCTTTTCAGTTATAAGTAGGTGTAAACCAGTGATAATTAAAGGAATCAAGATAAAAACATCTAGCCAGGTTTTGATCTCTAATTGACTGACAGAGAAACTCATCAGAGCATAGGAAGTAGATAAAGCTAGTTTTAAAGGCTTGGGAATCGATTGAAATAATTTATTTAAACTAAAGTAAGTTGACAGTCCAATCAATCCAAATTTTAAGAGAGTTGTCAGATAGACAGCATCTGGCATATTCGACAGATTAAAAAAGTAAACTAGAGGTGAAAGGAAACTTCCCAAGTAATAACTAGATAGGGCATAGAAATTTAATCCGAGGCCACTTGTAAAGGTGTAAAACAGACTACCATTTCCATGTAGGATATTTCGTAAAGCTACATCAAAAATAACGTATTGATGAAACCCATCTCCTAATAGTGGAGATGTATCGCTATTCCAGTAGATACCTTGAGATAGATATACTCCTATCATAATGATTACGGGAATGATGAAAGAAACAAAATAGGTCCAATATGTTTTAAAAAATAATTTCATGTTACCTCATAAAATGTTAGAAAACTCAGCTGGTTAACCCAACTGAGTTTTGAAGATTTTAGTCTTTCCAAAGTTCTTTTACTTTTGCTTGTACTTCTGCATTCTCTAGGAATTCATCATAGGTTTCATCGATACGGTCAATGACGCCATTTTTAGACAAGACAATGATATGGTTAGCTAGAGTTTGAATAAACTCGTGGTCATGGCTGGCAAAGATAATTGATTCTTTAAAGTTTTTCAATCCATCATTCAAGCTTGAGATAGATTCCAAGTCCAAGTGATTGGTTGGATCATCAAGTACAAGGACATTTGATTTCAAGAGCATGAGTTTTGAAAGCATGACACGCACTTTTTCTCCCCCTGACAAAACGTTTACAGGTTTGTTAACTTCATCTCCAGAGAAGAGCATACGGCCGAGGAAGCCACGTAGGAAAGTATTGTCATCTTCTTCTTTACTTGCGAATTGACGCAACCAGTCAAGGATTGACTCTCCTCCTGCAAAATCGGCCGAGTTATCTTTTGGCAAGTAAGAACGGCTAGTAGTTACTCCCCACTTGACAGTTCCTTCATAGTCAATGTCTCCCATGATTGCACGAATTAATGCAGTCGTTTGGATGTCATTTTGCCCAATAAGCGCTGTCTTATCACCTGGGCGTAAGATAAAGCTGATATTATCTAAAATAGTCTCACCATCAATCTTTACAGATAGATTTTCTACTGTCAAGAGATCATTACCAATCTCACGTTCCGCTTTAAAGTTAATAAATGGATATTTACGACTAGATGGTACAATCTCTTCTAGCTCAATCTTATCAAGCATTTTCTTACGTGATGTTGCTTGTCTTGATTTAGAAGCATTAGCAGAGAAACGAGCAACGAATTCTTGCAATTGCTTAATTTTTTCTTCTGCTTTAGCATTACGGTCTGCTAGCAATTTAGCAGCGAGTTCAGAAGATTCCTTCCAGAAGTCATAGTTTCCGACATAGAGTTTGATTTTTCCAAAGTCAAGGTCGGCCATGTGAGTACATACTTTATTTAAGAAGTGACGGTCGTGGGATACTACGATAACGGTGTTATCAAAATCAATCAAGAAGTCTTCTAACCAAGTAATCGATTGAATGTCCAAACCGTTGGTAGGCTCGTCCAAAAGAAGAACATCTGGTTTACCAAAAAGTGCTTTGGCGAGGAGAACCTTTACTTTTTCACCGTTGGCCAATTCGCTCATGTTTTGATAGTGCAATTCTTCTGGAATGTTTAGGTTTTGAAGTAGTTGAGAGGCTTCGCTTTCTGCTTCCCAGCCTCCAAGCTCAGCAAACTCTCCTTCGAGTTCGGCAGCACGCACTCCATCCTCATCTGAGAAATCTTCCTTCATGTAGATAGCATCTTTCTCTTTCATGATGCTATAAAGTTTTTCATTTCCCATGATAACCACATCAATGGCACGTTCGTCTTCATAGTCAAAGTGATTTTGACGAAGAACAGAGAGACGTTCATCTGGACCAAGAGAGATGTGACCAGTAGTAGGTTCGATATCTCCGGCTAAAATTTTTAAAAAGGTAGATTTTCCGGCACCATTAGCACCAATTAATCCGTAAGTATTTCCTTCTGTAAATTTGATATTGACATCATCAAAAAGTTTGCGATCACTAAAACGTAGTGAAACATCAGATACTGTAAGCAATGTTTTTCTCCTATATGTGTAATATATTTATTCTACTAGAAAATACGGAAATATTCAAATTTTTATCTGTCAATTTTATGTAAATTACATTTACAGTATACTTTACACGAATCCGTAAATAGCAAGACTGATTTATTTTGATAAATTACGGTTATTTCATTAAAAAAATGCTATAATTGAAGGGACTATATCGAAGGAGAATAAAATGATTAAACCCATTATTTTAACAGGAGACCGTCCAACAGGGAAATTGCATATTGGACATTATGTTGGAAGTCTCAAAAATCGAGTTTTATTACAGGAAGAGGATAAGTATGATATGTTTGTGTTCTTGGCTGACCAACAAGCTTTGACAGATCATGCTAAAGACCCTCAAACAATTGTAGAGTCTATCGGAAATGTTGCTTTGGATTATCTTGCAGTTGGATTGAATCCAAGTAAATCGACAATCTTTATTCAAAGTCAAATTCCAGAGTTGGCTGAGTTGTCTATGTATTATATGAATCTAGTTTCATTAGCACGTTTGGAACGAAATCCGACAGTAAAAACAGAGATTGCTCAGAAAGGCTTTGGGGAAAGTATTCCGACAGGATTCTTGGTCTACCCAATCGCTCAAGCAGCTGACATCACAGCTTTCAAGGCTAATTATGTTCCTGTTGGGACAGATCAGAAACCAATGATTGAGCAAACTCGTGAAATTGTTCGTTCTTTTAACAATGCATATAACTGTGATGTTTTGGTAGAACCGGAAGGTATTTATCCAGAAAATGAGAGAGCAGGTCGTTTACCTGGTTTAGATGGAAATGCTAAAATGTCTAAATCACTCAATAATGGTATTTATTTAGCTGATGATGCGGATACTTTGCGTAAAAAAGTAATGAGTATGTATACAGATCCAGATCATATCCGCGTTGAGGATCCAGGTAAAATTGAAGGAAATATGGTTTTCCATTATCTAGATGTTTTTGGTCGTCCAGAAGATGCTCAAGAAATTACTGACATGAAAGAACATTATCAACGAGGTGGTCTTGGTGATGTGAAGACCAAGCGTTATCTACTTGAAATATTAGAACGTGAACTGGGTCCTATTCGTGAGCGCCGTATTGAATTTGCTAAGGATATGGGAGAAGTTTATAATATGCTTCAAAAAGGTAGTGAAAGAGCGCGTGAAGTTGCAGGTCAAACCCTATCTGAGGTTAAAGGAGCAATGGGACTTCATTACTTTAAATAAGTTTATTTTACAAGAAACTATCATTTCTATCTCGAAGAAAAGATAGTTTTTTATTTACCCCTGTAACATTTGACAAATTTTTATAGAATGGTATGATAGATACAATATAAAAAGAGTCAAGCTCAAAAAGAAAGAAAAGAGGAAACTTCGAATGTCTAATTGGGACACTAAATTTTTGAAAAAAGGTTTTACCTTTGATGATGTATTGCTTATTCCAGCTGAAAGTCATGTGTTGCCTAACGATGCAGATTTAACAACTAAATTGGCAGATAATTTGACTTTAAATATCCCAATTATTACCGCTGCTATGGACACAGTTACAGAGAGTCAAATGGCCATTGCTATTGCTCGTGCAGGCGGTCTCGGAGTTATCCATAAAAACATGTCAATTGCTCAGCAAGCAGACGAGGTTCGCAAGGTAAAACGTTCTGAAAATGGAGTTATTATTGATCCGTTCTTCTTGACTCCTGAACATACAATTGCTGAAGCTGATGAGCTTATGGGACGTTACCGTATCAGTGGTGTTCCAGTTGTTGAAACACTTGAAAATCGTAAATTGGTTGGTATTTTGACAAACCGAGATCTTCGTTTTATTTCAGATTATAACCAACCAATCTCAAATCATATGACCAGTGAAAATCTTATTACTGCTCCTGTGGGTACAGATCTTGCAACAGCTGAGAGCATTCTTCAAGAACACCGTATTGAAAAACTTCCGTTGGTAGATGAAGAAGGTCGTCTTTCTGGTTTGATTACTATCAAAGATATTGAAAAAGTTATTGAGTTTCCAAATGCCGCTAAAGATGAGTTTGGTCGTCTACTAGTTGCAGGTGCAGTAGGTGTTACTTCAGATACATTTGAACGTGCAGAGGCACTTTTTGAAGCAGGAGCAGATGCGATTGTTATTGATACTGCACATGGTCATTCTGCAGGTGTCTTGCGTAAAATTGCTGAGATTCGTGCTCACTTCCCAGATCGTACTTTGATTGCTGGAAATATTGCAACAGCTGAGGGTGCACGTGCCCTTTATGAAGCAGGTGTAGATGTTGTCAAGGTTGGTATTGGACCAGGTTCTATCTGTACTACTCGTGTGATTGCAGGTGTTGGTGTTCCACAAGTAACAGCTATCTATGATGCTGCAGCTGTTGCGCGTGAATATGGTAAAACGATCATTGCTGACGGTGGAATCAAGTATTCTGGAGATATTGTAAAAGCTCTTGCGGCTGGTGGAAATGCTGTTATGCTTGGATCTATGTTTGCTGGAACTGATGAAGCTCCAGGAGAAACCGAAATCTTCCAAGGACGTAAATTCAAGACTTACCGTGGTATGGGTTCAATCGCTGCTATGAAGAAAGGCTCAAGCGATCGTTACTTCCAAGGTTCTGTCAATGAAGCAAACAAACTCGTTCCAGAAGGAATTGAAGGTCGTGTTGCTTATAAAGGAGCGGCAGCTGATATTGTCTTCCAAATGATTGGTGGTATTCGCTCTGGTATGGGTTACTGTGGTGCAGCTAACCTTAAAGAACTACATGATAACGCTCAATTTATTGAAATGTCTGGTGCTGGTTTGAAAGAAAGCCATCCTCATGATGTACAAATTACTAATGAGGCACCAAATTATTCTATGTAAAAACAATGAAAAGAACTCCCGTGAAAACAGGAGTTCTTTTACAATGCTGTCAATTTTTGTTTACAGAAACTTTACCACCCTGAATAGCGAAAATACTTAGATTTTCTGGTAGATTCTGAAGATGATCTAAGCTGGTTGTTGTAATAAAGGTTTGGATTGAATGAGAAATCGTTTCTAATAATTTTAGTTGTCTAGTGTTGTCAAGTTCGCTCATAACATCGTCAAGTAGTAATATTGGAGACTCTGTAGTAATACTTTCCATTAATTCGATTTCTGCTAATTTTATAGAAAGGACGAGACTACGATGTTGACCTTGACTTCCAAAGCTAGCATCCATCCCATTTATATAAAAAGAAATATCATCTCGATGAGGACCAACACCAGTATTCTTTTTAAATAAATCTCTGGACCTACTTTTTTCTAAAGCAATTTTGAAAGATTCTGATAAGTTTTCTTTGTCAGCTATCTTGACAGAAGATTGATAGGCTATTGACAACTCTTCAATCTGATTAGAGAGTTCAAAATGTTTCTTACGCCCAAATGATTCTAGTTTTTTTATGAAATCTAAGCGGTGATTCATCACACGACATCCATAATCGACTAGCTGATCATCTAGTACTGAAAGGAAGGTTTCATCTATTGTTTGAGCTGATTTTAAATAGGTATTTCTTTGCTTTAGGATATGGTTATAATTGGTTAAGTCAGATAAATAGATTGGCTTAATTTGTCCAAGCTCCATATCAATGAATTTTCGTCGAACCGAAGGTGCTCCTTTAATTAGTTGTAAATCTTCCGGAGCAAATAAGACAACATTCATGTGTCCTACGTAATCTGAAAGTCGTGCCTGTTTTAAGTGATTAACTTTTGTCACACGCCCTTTTTGTGTTAGTTCGATTTCGAGAGGAATGGATCCCGTTTGTTTTTGAACAAGACCTGAAAGATGAAGTTGTTCCTCGTCAAAATGAATGAGATTTTTATCTGTTCGAGTCCGATGACTACGTGTTAAGGCTAAAAAATAGATAGCCTCTAACATATTTGTTTTACCTTGCGCATTGCGTCCTAAAAAGACATTCAATTTAGGGTTAAAGTCTATTTTCGTCTCTTTATAGTTACGAAAAGTCTTGAGAGATAGGTGTTGTAGCCACATGATTATCTACCAGGAAATCGCGGAGCTTGTTTGCTTTTGGGTGATGAAGTAGGTTTTGATTTATCTTTTTTTACCCCCTTATTCATCTCCTTAACAAGTTTAGCGATTCGTTCTTTTTCAACTTTATCAGCCTGATACTCCTCTTGCTCCTCAGAAGTAGGTTGTGTCAACAAGATGTCAATATTCATGTCAGGGATGTCAACTTTATCGCCAATACGAAGTTTTTTACCACGACGACTTTCTAATTCCCCATTAAAGTAAACAGAATGTTCAGAGAGAAATGATTTGATAGCTCCTCCGCTATGTGTAATTCCAAGTTCTTTGAGTAGTGCTTGGAGGGTAATAAATTCTTCAAATAATTTGTATTCCATAATTCACCTCAATCTTTGGTATTATACCATATTTTCCTAAAAATAGTGAGAGAAACAAGGAATAATGTAAGCGATTTTTATTTCAAAAGTGTTACAGAGAACAAGAAAATTTCAGTTTTTCGTGATATAATAGAAGTCTGTATATAAGGAGGTAAATCATGGAGTTAGTGCATGGAATTTCAACACATTTTATCCAATCAAAAAAGTTTAAAACGAACAAAATCGCCGTGCGTTTTACCACTCCATTATCTCTTGATACGATTGCAGGTCGCATGTTGAGTGCGAGTATGCTAGAGACTGCTAATCAGATGTACCCTACTTCTCAAGCTTTGAGAAAACATTTGGCCAGTCTATACGGTACAGATATGTCAACCAATTGTTTCAGAAGAGGGCAAAGTCACATTGTAGAATTGACATTTACCTATGTTCGTGATGAGTTTTTAAGTAGGAAAAATGTGCTAACTTCTCAGGTTTTGGAACTTTTAAAAGAAACTCTTTTTTCCACCGTAGTAGTTGATAATGGGTTTGATTCGGACTTATTTGAAATTGAGAAAAAACAATTGTTAGCAAGTTTAGCAGCTGATATGGATGATTCTTTTTATTTTGCACATAAAGAATTGGATAAATTATTTTTTCATGATGAACGTCTCCAATTGGAATATAGTGATTTACGAAATCGTATTTTAGCTGAAACTCCACAGAGTTCTTATTCTTGTTTCCAAGAATTTTTGGCCAATAATCGAATAGATTTCTTTTTCCTAGGTGATTTTAATGAGGTTGAAATTCAAAATGTATTAGAATCATTTGGCTTTAAAGGTCGAAAAGGAGATGTGAAGGTTCAGTATTGTCAACCTTATTCCAATATTCTGCAGGAAGGTATGGTTCGGAAAAATGTGGGACAATCCATTGTGGAATTAGGTTATCATTGCCCTTCTGAATATGGTGATGAGCAACATTTCCCCATGATTGTAATGAATGGTTTACTTGGTGGATTTGCTCACTCTAAACTATTTACAAATGTCCGTGAAAATGCTGGATTGGCTTATACTATTTCAAGTCAGCTTGATTTGTTTAGTGGATTCTTGAGGATGTATGCTGGCATTGATCGAGAAAATCGGAATCAGGCTCGAAAAATGATGAATAATCAACTGCTTGATTTAAAAAAAGGTTATTTTACAGAGCTTGAGCTAGAGCAGACCAAGGAAATGATTCGTCGGTCTTTGTTGCTTTCTCAAGATAATCAAGGTTCATTGATTGAACGTGCTTATCAAAATGCCTTACTTGGAAAATCTTCAGCAGAATTTAAAGGTTGGATTGCAAAACTTGAGCAAGTTGACAAAGATGCTATTTGTAGAGCAGCTAGTAATGTGAAATTACAAGCAATTTACTTTATGGAAGGAATAGAATGACAAAGGTTGTTTTTGAAGAAAAGTACTATCCAGCTGTAAAAGAAATGGTTTATCGAACTCGTTTAGCAAACGGATTGACAGTTGCTCTTTTGCCTAAAAAGGAATTTAAAGAGGTTTACGGGAGTGTAACTGTACAGTTTGGTTCGGTAGATACGCTTGTAACAGAAGTTGACGGATATGTAAAAGAATATCCTGCGGGAATTGCTCATTTTCTTGAACATAAATTATTTGAGAGAGAAGATGCTAGCGATTTGATGTCGGCTTTTACGAGTCTAGGTGCAGATAGTAATGCCTTTACAAGCTTTACAAAAACAAGTTATCTTTTTTCAGCAACGGATCATTTTTTAGAAAATTTGGACTTACTTGATGAATTGGTAACATCAGCACAATTTACTGAAGATTCTATTTTAAGGGAGCAGGATATTATACAGCAAGAACGAGAAATGTATCAAGATGATCCAGATTCGTGTTTATTCTTTTCAACTTTAGCGAATTTGTATCCTGGTACACCTTTAGCAACTGATATAGTTGGAAGTGAGGAGTCAATTTCCCAAATCAATCTAACTAATTTGCAAGAAAATTTTACAAGATTTTACAAACCTGTAAACATGTCTCTGTTTTTCGTTGGTAATTTTGATGTGGAACGAGTACAGGACTATTTTGAAAGCAAAGAACTGAAAGATTTAGATGTTCAGGAAGTAGTAAGAGAAAAGCTTGTTTTACAAGATGTAAAGCAAACAGACAGTATGAGAATGGAAGTGTCTTCTCCCAAACTAGCGATTGGTATTAGAGGTAAGCAAGAAGTTGCTGAAGCGGATTGCTATCGATATCATATTTTATTAAAATTATTGTTTGCAATGATGTTTGGTTGGACTTCGGATCGTTTTCAGAAATTATATGAATCAGGTAAAATTGATGCGTCCTTATCTCTGGAAGTTGAAGTAACAAGTCGTTTTCATTTTGTTATGTTGACAATGGATACAAAAGAGCCAGTTGCTTTATCTCATCAGTTTAAAAAGGCTATTCGTAATTTCACAAAGGATATAGATATTACAGAGGATCATTTAGACATTATCAAAAGAGAGATGTTTGGAGAATTTTTCAGTAGCATGAACTCTCTTGAATTTATTGCAACGCAATATGATGCTTTTGAAAATGGTGAGACAATTTTTGATTTGCCGAAAATTTTACAGGAAATTACTTTGGAGGATGTCCTTGATGCTGGACATCATTTAATAGATGATGGTGATATAGTTGATTTTACAATATTCCCATCGTAGTAACCTATCATAATCGATACTAGAAAGAAGGAATGACAAGTATGAGGAAAAAAACAATTGGTGAGGTTTTACGTTTAGCTAGAACCAACCAAGGGTTGACTTTAGAAGAATTACACAAAAAAACAGAAATTCAGTTGGATATGTTGGAAGCGATGGAAGCTGATGATTTTGATCAACTTCCTAGTCCATTTTATACTCGTTCTTTTTTGAGAAAGTATGCGTGGGCAGTTGAGCTAGATGAGCGAATTGTCTTGGATGCTTATGATTCTGGGAGCATGATTACTTATGAGGAAGTAGATGTTGATGAAGAGGAGTTGACAGGTAGGAGACGTTCAAGTAAGAAAAATAAGACATCATTTTTACCTTTATTTTATTTTATACTCTTTGCACTATCGATTGTCATTTTTGTGACTTATTATGTTTGGAATTATATTCAGACTCAACCGGAGCGTTCATCTGCGTCTAGTTATAGTGTAGTCCAAGCAACAAGCTCGACTAGTTCTGCAACTCCATCTTCAACTAGTAGTGGTTCATCAAGTAGCTCTTCGAATATTGAACCAGTTATAAGTGTATCAGGTGAAGGAAATTATGTAGAAATCGCTTATAAAACAAGTAAGGAAACTGCAAAATTGCAATTATCGGTTTCAGATGCTAGAAGTTGGGTTAGTGTTTCAGAAAGTGAGCTTGAGGGTGGTGTGACCTTATCACCGGATAATAAAAGTGCGGAAACAACAGTTTCAACAAAAAATCCTGTGACCATTACTTTAGGTGTTGTCAAAGGTGTTGCTTTAACAGTAGATAATCAGACTGTTGATTTATCGAAATTAACAGCTCAAACTGGACAAATCACTGTAACCTTTACTAGAAATTAAGGAAAAACGAATGAAAAAAGAACAAATTCCCAATCTCTTAACAATAGGTCGAATTCTCTTTATACCTATTTTTATCTTTATTTTAACGATAGGAAATTCGCTAGAAAGTCATATAGCAGCAGCTATTATATTTGCTATTGCCAGTATTACCGACTATTTAGATGGATATTTAGCTCGTAAATGGATTGTGGTTAGCAACTTTGGGAAGTTTGCGGATCCAATGGCGGATAAGTTACTAGTAATGTCGGCTTTTATTATGCTGATTGAGTTAGGTATGGCTCCAGCTTGGATTGTTGCAGTGATTATTTGTCGTGAGTTGGCTGTGACAGGTTTAAGGCTTTTATTGGTTGAAACTGGTGGAACAGTTTTAGCAGCAGCAATGCCTGGAAAAATTAAAACTTTTAGTCAGATGTTTGCGATTATTTTCTTGCTATTACATTGGACTTTGATTGGTCAAGTCCTACTTTATGTAGCCTTGTTTTTCACTATCTACTCTGGCTATGATTATTTCAAGGGTAGTGCCTATGTATTTAAAGGGACATTTGGTTCGAAATGAAATCAATAATTGATGTAAAAAATCTTTCTTTTCGTTATAAGGAAAGTCAGGAATACTATGATGTGAAGGATATTACGTTTCACGTGAAACGTGGAGAATGGATTTCGATTGTAGGGCATAATGGTAGTGGTAAATCAACGACGGTTCGATTAATTGATGGCTTACTGGAAGCAGAATCCGGAGAGATTGTAATTGATGGCAAACGGCTGACTGAGGAGAATGTTTGGAGTATACGTCGTCAAATCGGTATGGTTTTTCAAAATCCAGACAATCAATTTGTTGGAGCGACTGTTGAAGATGATGTTGCCTTTGGTTTGGAAAATCAGGGCCTTTCTCGTCAAGAAATGAAAAATAGAGTGGAAGAAGCTCTGGGTTTGGTTGGCATGTTGGACTTTAAAAAGAGAGAGCCGGCGCGTCTATCGGGTGGCCAAAAGCAACGTGTGGCCATTGCAGGTGTTGTAGCCCTAAGACCAGCTATTTTAATCCTAGATGAAGCAACGAGTATGTTGGATCCTGAGGGTCGTAGAGAACTTATTGAGACAGTAAAAGGAATTCGAAAAGACTATGATATGACGGTCATTTCCATTACACATGATTTGGAAGAAGTTGCCATGAGTGATCGCGTATTGGTCATGAAAAAAGGGGAAATTGAATCAACTAGTAGCCCTAGAGAACTTTTCTCTCGAAATGATTTAGATCAAATTGGATTAGACGATCCTTTTGCCAATCAATTAAAAAATTCTTTGAGCCAGAATGGCTATGATTTGCCTGAAAATTATTTGACAGAAAGTGAGCTAGAGGATAAGCTATGGGAATTGCTCTAGAAAATGTGAGTTTTACATATCAAGAAGGGACTCCTTTAGCTTCAACAGCTTTGTCGGATGTTTCTTTGACGATTGAAGATGGTTCTTATACGGCCTTAATTGGGCACACAGGTAGCGGTAAATCAACTATTTTACAACTCTTAAATGGTTTATTGGTGCCAAGTCAAGGGAGTGTGCGAGTTTTTGATACCTTAATCACCTCGAATTCTAAAAATAAAGATATTCGTCAAATTAGAAAACAGGTTGGCTTGGTATTTCAGTTTGCTGAAAATCAGATTTTTGAAGAAACGGTTTTGAAAGACGTTGCTTTTGGACCGCAAAATTTTGGAGTTTCTGAAGAAGATGCGGAGCAGATTGCGCGTGAGAAACTGGCTCTGGTTGGAATTGATGAATCACTTTTTGATCGTAGCCCGTTTGAGCTGTCAGGTGGACAAATGAGACGTGTCGCAATTGCAGGCATACTTGCCATGGAGCCAGCAATATTAGTCTTAGATGAACCCACAGCAGGCCTGGATCCTCTGGGAAGAAAAGAGTTGATGAACTTGTTCAAAAAACTCCACCAGTCAGGGATGACCATTGTCTTGGTAACGCATTTGATGGATGATGTTGCTGAATATGCAAATCAAGTCTATGTGATGGAAAAGGGACGTTTAGTTAAGGGTGGTAAACCAAGTGATGTCTTTCAAGATGTTGTCTTTATGGAAGAAGTGCAGTTGGGAGTACCTAAAATTACAGCTTTTTGTAAACGATTGGCTGATAGAGGCGTGTCATTTAAACGATTACCGATTAAGATAGAGGAGTTCAAGGAGTCGCTAAATGGATAGTATGATTTTGGGGCGTTATATCCCAGGGGATTCGATTGTTCACCGATTGGATCCACGTAGCAAATTGCTTGCCATGATGCTACTGATTTTGATTGTGTTTTGGGCTAATAACCCCTTGACGAATCTAATTCTTTTTATAGCGACAGGGATATTTATTGCCTTGTCAGGAGTATCTCTTTCATTTTTTATTCAGGGCTTGAAGTCTATGTTTTTCTTGATTGCCTTCACAACTATTTTTCAACTGTTTTTCATTTCTAATGGGAATGTTTTATTTGAGTTTTCATTTGTGAGAATCACAGATTATGCTTTGCAACAAGCTGGAATTATTTTTTGTCGCTTTGTATTGATTATTTTCTTTTCAACTTTGTTAACTTTAACTACCATGCCTTTAAGTTTGGCGTCAGCTGTTGAAGCTTTATTAGCACCTTTAAAGCGTGTGAAAGTTCCAGTTCATGAAATTGGCTTAATGCTATCTATGAGTTTGCGTTTTGTTCCGACCTTAATGGATGATACGACGCGGATTATGAATGCACAGAAAGCGCGTGGAGTGGATTTTGGTGAAGGAAGCATTGTTCAAAAGGTGAAGGCTATGATTCCCATTTTGATTCCTCTTTTTGCGACAAGTTTAAAACGTGCAGATTCCTTGGCTATTGCCATGGAAGCACGCGGTTATCAGGGGGGAAAAGGCAGAAGTCAATACCGACAACTGAAATGGACTCGAAAGGATACACTTACTATTCTTGTTATTCTCGGACTTGGTTGTTGCTTATTTTTCTTAAAATCTTAGTAGCTTTCAGGAATTCATAAAAAATTACTGTAACAGTTTTTGATATAAAGGTAGGGATATGAACCGTTTTAAAAAATCAAAATATGTCATTATTGTTTTTGTCATTGTTCTGCTTGTGTCAGCTCTCTTAGCGACGACTTATTCAAGTACAATTGTGACAAAATTAGGAGATGGAATCTCATTGGTTGATAGAGTTGTACAAAAACCTTTTCAGTGGTTTGATTCTGTCAAATCAGATTTGGCTCATTTGACACGAACATATAATGAAAATGAAAGTTTGAAGAAACAGATTTATCAATTAGAAGTTAAATCAAATGAGGCGGAAAGTTTAAAGACCGAAAATGAACAACTGCGCCAATTGCTTGATATGAAGTCCAAGTTGCAAGCCACAAAGACTTTGGCAGCAGATGTTATTATGCGTTCTCCGGTATCTTGGAAGCAGGAATTGACCCTGGATGCAGGCAAATCAAAAGGGGCTTCTGAGAATATGTTAGCCATTGCAAATGGTGGTTTGATTGGGAGTGTTTCAAAAGTAGAGGAGAATTCTACTATGGTCAACCTTCTGACAAATACGGAAAATGCTGATAAGATCTCTGTTAAAATTCAACATGGTTCTACTACAATTTATGGGATTATTGTTGGCTATGACAAGGAAAATGAAGTTCTCAAAATTAGTCAATTAAATAGTAGTGGCGATATTAGTGCAGGAGATAAGGTGACCACTGGTGGATTAGGAAACTTTAATGTTGCTGATATTCCTGTTGGTGAAGTGGTTGCTACAACGCATAGTACGGACTATTTGACACGAGAAGTAACTGTTAAATTGAGTGCAGATACTCATAATGTGAGTGTGATAGAATTAGTGGGGAATTCATAATGAGACAGCTGAAGCGGGTTGGAGTGTTTTTATTGCTTCCTTTCTTTGTTCTAATTGATGCCCATATTAGCCAGCTTTTGGGCTCATTATTTCCCCACGTGCAGTTAGCTAGTCATTTTCTATTTTTGTTTCTCTTATTTGAGACGATTGAAGTATCAGAGTATCTCTATTTAGCCTATTGTTTTGTAGTGGGTTTGGTTTATGACATTTACTTTTTCCACTTGATAGGGATTGCGACTCTGTTATTTGTCTTGTTGGGGGCATTTCTCCATAAATTTAATAGTGTTATTTTATTGAATCGTTGGACGAGAATGCTGGCAATTATTGTCATGACTTTTCTATTTGAGATGGGAGCTTATATACTTGCAATAGTGGTAGGTTTAACTGTGGATAGTATGTCTTTGTTTATAGTCTATAGTTTAGTACCATCAATGATTTTGAACCTTATATGGATGATTACTTTTCAGTTTATTTTTGAAAAATTTTACCTATAAGAAAGAAATAAAAATGTAACAAAGGCGTAATATTCATTAGGCCTTTTTTTGGTATACTAGTAATGTCTTTAAAAGAAGGAGTATCTACGAAATATGAAGAAAAAAATCTTAGCGTCGCTTTTACTAAGTACAGTAATGGTTTCTCAAGCAGCTGTTTTAACAACTGCGCATGCAGAAACTACTGATGACAAAATTGCTGCTCAAGATAATAAAATTAGCAACTTAACAGCACAACAACAAGAAGCCCAAAAACAAGTTAATCAAGTTCAGGAGCAAGTATCTGCTATTCAAACAGAGCAATCAAACTTGCAATCTGAAAATGATAGACTACAAGAAGAATCTAAAAAGCTTGAGGGTGAAATTACAGAACTTTCTAAGAATATTGTATCTCGCAATGATTCATTACAAAAACAAGCTCGTAGTGCTCAAACAAATGGAGCTGCAACAAATTACATTAATACAATTGTAAACTCAAAATCAATTACAGAAGCTATTTCACGTGTTGCTGCAATGAGTGAAATCGTATCTGCAAACAACAAAATGTTGGAACAACAAAAAGCAGATAAAAAAGCTATTTCTGAAAAACAAGTAGCAAACAATGATGCAATTAATACAGTTATTGCAAATCAGCAAAAACTAGCTGATGATGCTCAATCATTAACTACAAAACAAGCTGAGTTGAAAGCTGCAGAATTGAATCTTGCTGCTGAAAAGGCTACTGCAGAGGATGAAAAAGCAAGTTTACTTGAGAAAAAAGCTGCAGCAGAAGCAGAAGCTAAAGCAGCTGCAGAAGCAGAAGCAGCTTATAAAGCTAAACAAGCAAGTCAACAACAAAAAGTCGTTGCTTCTGGAAATACAACTTTTACAGCAGAAGTTCAAGCAGTATCAACTACTTCTTCGTCATCTAGTTCGTCTGAATCATCTTCAAGTAGTGCTTCAGCGGAATCAACAAGCTATACTCCTGCACCAGTGAAACAACATCCGACATACAGTACAAATGCATCAAGCTATCCTGTAGGTCAATGTACATGGGGAGTAAAAACTTTAGCACCATGGGCTGGTGATTACTGGGGTAATGGCGGTCAATGGGCTGCAAGTGCAGCAGCTGCAGGTTTCCGTACAGGTTCTACACCACAAGTTGGCGCGATTGCATGTTGGGATGATGGAGGATACGGTCACGTAGCAGTTGTTACAGCAGTTGAATCATCAACTCGTATTCAAGTTTCTGAGTGTAACTATGATGGAAGTGGAACTCAACCAATCGGAAATTATCGTGGATGGTTTAATCCGACAGCATCAAGAGGCACTGTAAGATACATTTATCCAAACTAATATACTGATTATTACTATACAAAGGGTGAGATCTTATTAATCTCACCCTTTGTATAGTGCTGGAAAAATTAATTTCATTATATAATTACTTGAATTTATTTTCTATTTTTATAATTATTTAATTAAAGTAAAATGAAACGTAGAGATTTAGTACGAGTGTAGCATGTTAATAAAAAATGGTTTCTAAGGGAGTCGGTGTTGAAGTTATGTTTAGGTATAAAATAAATGTTGATGCTAAAGAGTGGGATTTATTTTTAGAAAATCATCCTCAAGGAAATTTATTGCAGAGTAGTGATTGGTCCAAGATAAAGGATACTTGGGGGAACGAGAGAGTTGGCTTTTATAAAGATAATCAATTAGTTGGAGTAGCAAATATCTTAATTCAGCCGCTACCATTAGGACTTTCTATGTTTTATATTCCACGAGGTCCAGTAATTGACTATGAAGATAAAGAACTTCTGAAATTTGTTCTTTTAACGTTGAAAAAACTTGCTAAAAAAAGCCATGCAATAATGGTTAAATTTGACCCAAGTTTATTTATCAGTAGAGGTCTTATTGACCAAGAAACTGTCCAAAATTCTATGACTTTAGCAATTGTCGAAAAACTGAAAAAAAATAAAGTTTATTGGACAGGCTTAACAAAGGATATGGCAGAAAATATACAACCACGTTTTCAAGCTAATATTCATAAAGAAAATTTCTCACTGGATCAACTTTCTAAGTCTACTAGACAGGCCATCCGAACTGCAAGAAATAAAGGATTAGAAGTAAAATTTGGTGGACTTGATTTATTAGATGACTTTTCATTTTTAATGAAGAAAACAGAGTCTCGCAAGAATATCAGTTTACGAGGCAAAGATTATTATCAGAAGTTACTGGATACTTATCCTGATCACTCCTTTATCACACTGAGCTTTTTAGATCTACCTAATAGACTGAAAGAAGTTGAGCAACAATTCGAAAAGAATCTAAAAACAGAGCAGAAGTTTACAGATAAAACGAAAGAAGGTAAAATAAAAGAGAATCAGCAAGAGAGAAAACGATTAAAGGAAGAAATTTCTTTTCTTAAGAACCATATTGACAGAGGGGATAGTATTGTCCCATTGTCTGGTACTTTAACCATCGAATTTGGGAAAACTTCTGAGAACTTATATGCTGGAATGAATGAAGAATTTAGACACTATCAACCTGCTATTCCTACATGGTTTGAGACAGCACAACATTCTTTTGAACGAGGGGCTGAGACTCATAATATGGGTGGAATTGAAAACAATTTAGAGGGTGGGTTAATTAACTTTAAATCTAAGTTTAATCCTACTATTGAGGAATTTGCTGGTGAGTTTAATTATCCAACTAGTTCATTATATTTTTTGTTTAATCTAGCTTATAAAATTCGTAAGAAACTTCGAAGTAGATAAAATAAACTAATGATTTTGCCACTATATTAAATTTTAAAAAATTTAGCTATTAGAGCATCCCAGCAGTATATGTTGGGATGCTTTAAATTTAGAGTTTTTATTAGTAATTTAATGCTAAATTCCCAAACTAATTTCCACTTTGGACTTCCAAGTGGAAGTTACTTTGAGAAGTTGGCAGAAATTATCTACTTTAAAAATCTACTAAAATAGCTTGAAAATATTGAAAAAGTATGGTAGAATGAAACTTGTCGTGTGAACGATAATACTCATTCTTGATGAATTGTGAAACAGTTGCCCTTGGGTCGTTTTGCGAGTTGAAGTCAAGAAGAGGAAAAAAACAAAAAGGAGAAATACTCATGGCAGTAATTTCAATGAAACAACTTCTTGAGGCTGGTGTACACTTTGGTCACCAAACTCGTCGCTGGAACCCTAAGATGGCTAAGTACATCTTTACAGAGCGTAACGGAATCCACGTTATCGACTTGCAACAAACTGTAAAATACGCTGACCAAGCATATGACTTCATGCGTGATGCAGCAGCTAACGATGCAGTTGTATTGTTTGTTGGTACTAAGAAACAAGCAGCTGATGCAGTTGCTGAAGAAGCAGTACGTTCAGGTCAATACTTCATCAACCACCGTTGGTTGGGTGGAACTCTTACAAACTGGGGAACAATCCAAAAACGTATCGCTCGTTTGAAAGAAATCAAACGTATGGAAGAAGATGGAACTTTTGAAGTTCTTCCTAAGAAAGAAGTTGCACTTCTTAACAAACAACGTGCACGTCTTGAAAAATTCTTGGGTGGTATCGAAGATATGCCTCGTATCCCAGATGTGATGTACGTAGTTGACCCACATAAAGAGCAAATCGCTGTTAAAGAAGCTAAAAAATTGGGAATCCCAGTTGTAGCGATGGTTGACACAAATACTGATCCAGATGATATCGATGTAATCATCCCAGCTAACGATGACGCTATCCGCGCTGTTAAATTGATTACAGCTAAATTGGCTGACGCTATCATCGAAGGACGTCAAGGTGAAGATGCAGTAGCAGTTGAAGCAGAGTTTGCAGCTTCAGAAGCTCAAGCAGATTCAATCGAAGAAATCGTTGAAGTTGTAGAAGGCGACAACGCTTAATTTATATAAATAGTATTACCTAGGAGGGCGGGGCTTAGCCCGGCTCTCCTATTTTTAAAAAATATAGGAGAATCAAAATGGCAGAAATTACAGCTAAACTTGTAAAAGAGTTGCGTGAAAAATCTGGTGCCGGTGTTATGGACGCTAAAAAAGCGCTTGTAGAAACAGACGGTGACATCGAAAAAGCGATTGAATTGCTTCGTGAAAAAGGTATGGCTAAGGCAGCTAAGAAAGCTGACCGTGTTGCTGCAGAAGGTTTGACTGGTGTTTATGTTAACGGTAATGTTGCAGCAGTTATTGAAGTAAACGCTGAAACTGACTTCGTTGCGAAAAACGCTCAATTCGTTGAATTGGTAAATACTACAGCTAAAGTTATTGCTGAAGGAAAGCCTGCTAATAATGAAGAAGCACTTGCTTTGACAATGCCTTCAGGTGAAACTCTTGAAGCTGCATACGTATCTGCAACAGCAACTATCGGAGAAAAAATCTCATTCCGTCGCTTTGCATTGATTGAAAAAACAGATGCACAACACTTTGGTGCTTACCAACATAATGGTGGACGTATCGGTGTTATTTCAGTTGTTGAAGGTGGAGACGAAGCACTTGCTAAACAATTGTCAATGCACATCGCAGCGATGAAACCAACAGTTCTTTCTTATAAAGAATTGGATGAGCAATTCGTTAAAGATGAGTTGGCACAATTGAACCACGTTATCGACCAAGACAACGAAAGTCGTGCAATGGTTAACAAACCAGCTCTTCCACACTTGAAGTATGGATCAAAAGCTCAATTGACTGATGAAGTGATTGCTCAAGCTGAAGCTGATATCAAAGCTGAGTTGGCTGAAGAAGGCAAACCAGAAAAAATCTGGGACAAAATCATCCCAGGTAAAATGGACCGCTTCATGCTTGACAACACTAAAGTTGACCAAGCTTACACACTTCTTGCACAAGTATACATCATGGATGACAGCAAGACAGTTGAAGCATATCTTGAATCAGTTAACGCTTCAGTAGTTGAGTTCGCTCGCTTTGAAGTTGGTGAAGGTATCGAAAAAGCTGCAAACGACTTCGAAGCTGAAGTTGCAGCTACAATGGCAGCAGCCTTGAATAACTAATAATAAAAAGGAAGGAAGCTAAATTGCTTCCTTTTTTCTATGCAGTCAATCTTTATAGGGAGATGTTCCTACTTTTAAGGTATAAATAAAAAGCCCTATAATAAGGGCCAAGTGTATTTAGGAGACTACACTTCAAATTCATAGAGTGCTGTAGAGAGATAACGTTCACCGTTATCTGGTGCTAGAGCAAGGACTTTCTTACCTGTACCTAATTTCTTGGCAACTTCAATTGCTCCGTAGATAGCTGCAGCTGAAGAAATCCCTACAAGGAAACCTTCTTTTCCACCAATTTCACGGCCGAGTGCTAGAGCATCGTCTGACGTTACACGAACGATACCATCATAAGCCTTTGTATCCAGTGTATCAGGAATAAATCCAGCTGAGATACCTTGAATTTTGTGTGGTCCAGGTTTTTCACCAGATAGAATAGCAGATTCGTCTGCCTCTACTGCAAAAACTTGAATGTTAGAATTTGCTGATTTGAGTGCATGAGAAACACCAGAAATCGTTCCACCGGTACCCACTCCAGCAACAAAGGCATCTAGTCCATCTTTACCGAAAGCAGCTAGTATTTCAGCTCCTGTTGTTCTTTCGTGTACTTCTGGATTAGCTGGATTGTCAAATTGAAGAGGAAGGAAACCATCACGTTCAGCAGCGATTTCTTGAGCCTTAGCAATAGCACCTTTCATTCCCTCGCTTCCAGGAGTTAGGACGAGTTCAGCGCCATAAGCTTGGATAATCTTACGTCGCTCTACACTCATAGTTTCAGGCATAACGATGACGACTTTATACCCTTTAGCAGCACCTACCCATGAAAGTCCAATACCAGTGTTTCCACTTGTTGCTTCAACAATAGTAGAACCAGGTTTCAGAATACCGTCTTGTTCAGCTTTTTCAATCATGCTAAGAGCAATACGATCTTTTACAGAAGAACCAGGGTTGAATGCTTCAAGCTTTACATAGACGTCAGCAGCCCCTTCTGGCACGATGTTGTTGAGTTTAACAATCGGAGTTTGACCGATTAATTCAGTAATGTTGTTATAAATAGACATATGAATACCTCTTTGTATAAGATATTTCTAGTATAACGCTATCTATACCATTTGTAAAATATAGAAATCCTATCGAAGTGATAGGATTTTTTTATATCAAAGGTCTAAGCCGTTAATTTTCAAGCGATTGTGATAAGCTAATTCTAATAAATAGGTGTAAAGTGGAATGATATCCGTTTTCTTAGGGAATTCAAATTTATGAGCATTAAAATGCTCATTATGTGCTTTTAGAAAGACATTTTCTAAATAAGTAATAGTAATTTCACTATCATCTATACCTGCTCCAGCAGTTTCCATTTCAACGTTAACAATGTTCATCAAAAAGATTGATTTAATAGACATCTTACGACCGGTAGCACCTTGTTTATCTGTAAAGATAATACGTATATTTGTAAATATAATTGAGTCACGAATCAGTTTATATCCACTTTGAATTTCTTCATTTTCTAGTAGATATTGTCCATATTCTTTGATAAGAGTTTCTTTGTTTTGCTCGCTAAAGTTACCAGCGAGTCCTTGAATGAATTTACCAAATGCCATATTTTTCTCCTTTGTTTACACTAAGTTTACAGGAACTTCAACTTCTCGTAAACCTTGATCAGTTAAAGTGACTTTTCCATTAAAAAACTCTACAAGTGCAGCTTTAATATTTTCTTTTTCTTCTTTATCAACATAAATCATTGTATCGACTTGATCTGTAAAGTTTGTCTCAAGTTCCATGAGATCATGTTCCTTAAGGAAGTTACTGTACTCTTGGTACTGAGCGTAAGACATTTGAATAGCAATGCCAGCTTGTTCCTTTATTTCAATGATGCCAATTTCTTTGACAGCTAAGGCAACACTGCCGGCGTAAGCACGAATCAATCCTCCAGCGCCTAGCTTAATGCCTCCAAAGTAGCGTGTCACTACTACACAGACATTAGTAAGATTGTGATTTTCTAGTACCCCAAGCATGGGAACGCCAGCAGTACCACTGGGTTCACCATCATCACTTGTCCGTTTGATTTCACTATGTTCCCCAATAATGAAGGCAGAGCAGTTATGCGTAGCTTTGTAGTGTTCTTTTTTGATGGCAGTAATGAAGTCACGAGCCTCTTCTTCGCTATAAACACGCTTGGCATGACAGATAAAGCGGGATTTTTTGATTTCTTCTAGGACTTGTCCGTCCTCTTTAATTGTTCTAAATTCCATGATTTAATTGTACTAAAAAATCATCTAAAGCGCTAGGTTTTTACGAATAAAGAAGTATGAAAGTAAATCCAAATTATCTCGGTCGGTTGTTTACGGAGAATGAATTAACAGAAGAGGAACGTCAGTTGGCGGAGAAACTTCCAGCAATGAGAAAGGAGAAAGGGAAACTTTTCTGTCAACGTTGTGATAGTGCTATTTTAGATGAATGGTATTTGCTCATCGGTGCTTACTATTGTCGGGAGTGCTTAATTATGAAGCGAATTAGGAGTGATCAAGCTTTATACTATTTCCCACAGGAGGATTTTCCGAAGCAAGATGTTCTTAAATGGCGTGGTCAATTAACTCCTTTTCAAGAGAAGGTGTCAAAGGGATTGATTCAAGCGGTAGATAAGCAGGAACCAACCTTGGTTCACGCTGTAACAGGAGCTGGAAAGACAGAGATGATTTACCAAGTTGTGGCCAAAGTGATTGATGAAGGTGGTGCAGTTTGTTTGGCCAGCCCTAGAATCGATGTGTGTTTGGAGCTGTATAAGCGACTGCAAGATGATTTTGCTTGCGAGATAGCTTTACTACACGGAGAATCAGAACCATATTTTCGAACACCACTAGTTGTTGCAACGACTCATCAGCTGTTAAAATTTTATCATGCTTTTGATTTGCTAATAGTGGATGAAGTAGATGCTTTTCCTTATGTTGACAACCCTACGCTTTACCATGCTGTCAAGAATAGTGTAAAGAAGAATGGCTTGAGAATCTTTTTAACAGCAACTTCTACCGATGAGTTAGATAGGAAGGTTCGCATCGGAGAATTAAAACGATTGAGTTTGCCTAGACGGTTTCATGGAAATCCTTTGATTATTCCTAAACCTGTCTGGTTATCCGATTTTAATCGCTATTTGGATAAGAATCGTTTATCACCAAAGTTAAAGTTTTATATTGAGAAACAGAGAAAGACAGGTTATCCGTTACTCATTTTTGCTTCAGAAATTAAGAAAGGGGAGCAATTAAAAGAAGTCTTACAGAAGGAATTTTCGCATGAGAAAATTGGTTTTGTGTCTTCAGTTACGGAAGATCGATTAGAGCAGGTGCAAGCTTTTCGAGATGGAGAACTGACAATACTTATCAGTACGACAATCTTGGAGCGTGGAGTTACCTTCCCTTGTGTGGATGTTTTTGTAGTAGAAGCCAACCATCGTCTGTTTACCAAATCTAGTTTGATTCAGATTGGTGGACGAGTTGGACGAAGCATGGATAGACCGACAGGAGATTTGCTTTTCTTCCATGACGGGTTAAATGCTTCAATCAAAAAGGCAATTAAGGAAATTCAACAGATGAATAAGGAGGCGGGTCTATGAAGTGTTTATTATGTGGGCAGACTATGAAGGCTGTTTTAACTTTCAGTAGTCTTTTACTTCTGAAAAATGATGCCTCCTGTCTTTGTTTAGATTGTGATTCTACTTTTGAGAGAATTGGAGAAGAGTACTGTCCAAACTGTATGAAAACAGGATTGTCAACAAAGTGTCAAGATTGTCAATTTTGGTGTAAAGAAGGAGTTGAGGTCAGTCATAGAGCGATTTTTACTTACAATCAAGCTATGAAGGATTTTTTCAGTCGGTATAAGTTTGACGGAGACTTCCTTTTAAGAAAAGTTTTTGCTTCATTTTTAAGTGAGGAGTTGAAAAAGTACAAAGAGTATCAATTTGTTGTAATTCCCCTAAGTCCTGAAAGATTGCTTGAGAGGGGATTTAACCAGGTTGAAGGTTTAGTTGAAGCAGCAGGGTTCTCTTTTCAAGACTTACTAGAGAAGAGAGAAGAGCGGGCCAGTTCTTCCAAAAATCGTTCAGAACGCTTGGCAACAGAACTTCCTTTCTTTGTCAAAAGTGGAGTCACTATTCCTAAAAAAATCCTATTTATAGATGATATCTATACTACTGGAACAACTATAAATCGTGTGAAGAAACTGTTGGAAGAAGCTGGTGCTGAGGATGTAAAAACATTTTCCCTTGTAAGATGAGGAAAAAATTTGCAAAAATAAAATGAAAGCGTTATAATGAAATCAGAAAAACAAAAATGTTTAGAAAGAAGGTACTCATATGATTAAATATAGTATCCGTGGTGAAAACCTAGAAGTAACAGAAGCAATTCGTGATTATGTAGTTTCTAAACTCGAAAAGATCGAAAAGTATTTTCAAGCTGAACAAGAGTTGGATGCTCGAGTTAACTTGAAGGTGTATCGTGAAAAAACTGCTAAAGTGGAGGTGACGATTCCACTTGGTTCAATTACTCTTCGTGCAGAAGATGTGTCTCAAGATATGTATGGTTCAATTGACCTTGTAACCGATAAAATTGAACGTCAGATTCGTAAAAATAAAACAAAAATCGAGCGTAAAAATAAAAACAAGGTAGCAACTAGTCAATTATTTACAGATGCTTTGGTGGAAGATACAAATGTTGTCCAATCAAGAGTTGTTCGTTCAAAACAAATTGATTTAAAACCAATGGATTTGGAAGAAGCTATTCTACAGATGGATTTGTTGGGACATGATTTCTTTATCTATGTGGATGTTGAAGATCAGACAACCAATGTGATTTATCGTCGTGAAGATGGCGAGATTGGCTTGTTAGAAGTTAAAGAATCTTAATTTCAATATGTGTAAAGGAAGGTTTACTAAATTGTAAACCTCCTTTTTCTTATAATTGATAGAATTACTGATTACACTTTTAAAAAGTCGCTTTTTGGTGGTTATTATGGTATAATGGATGCCAAGAGGTTTGGAATGAAAAAATTTTATGTAAGTCCTATTTTCCCCTTAATATTAGGAATAGTGGCGTTCGGAGTGCTATCTGTGCAACTTGTTTTTGTAACGAATACACTGGTAACGCTATTTCTTTTGCTACTTATTTTGGGTTCATATATTTTACTATTCATCCATCAGAGAGACTACTACTCAAAGAGTGAAGTAGAACAAATCCAGTATGTAAACCACCAAGCTGAAGATAGTTTGACAACCTTGTTAGAACAGATGCCTGTCGGAGTTATTAAACTAGACTTATCGTCAGGTGAAGTTGAATGGTTCAATCCTTACGCTGAATTGATTTTGACGAATGAAGTGGGCGAGATTGATGTTGCATTAATTCAAACAATTATAAAGGCTTCTGTGGGGAATCCAGGTTCTTATGCTACCTTAGGTGAGATTCGTTATTCGGTTCATATGGACAAGGTATCTGGTGTTCTTTACTTCTTTGATGTGTCTGGAGAATACGAAGCGACTGTTGAGTTAGTGACGAGTCGTCCGGTTATTGGAATTGTTTCCGTTGATAACTATGACGATTTAGAAGATGCGACATCGGAGTCTGACATTAGTCATATTAACAGTTTTGTAGCCAATTTTGTTTCAGAATTTGCTGGGAAACATGCCATGTTCTCCCGTCGAGTGAGTATGGATCGCTTTTATCTATTTACGGACTACACGGTGCTTGAGGGCTTGATGAACGATAAATTTTCTGTTATTGATTCTTTCAGAGAAGAGTCGAAACAGAGACAGTTGCCTTTGACCTTAAGTATGGGATTTTCTTATGGTGATGGAAATCATGATGAGATAGGGAAAGTTGCATTGCTCAACTTGAACTTGGCTGAAGTGCGTGGTGGCGACCAAGTGGTTGTTAAGGAAAACGACGAAACGAAAAATCCAGTTTATTTTGGTGGTGGGTCTGCTGCCTCAATCAAACGTACACGGACTCGTACGCGTGCTATGATGACGGCTATTTCAGATAAGATTCGTAGTGTGGATCAGGTTTTTGTAGTTGGTCACAAAAATCTAGATATGGATGCTCTTGGCTCTGCTGTAGGTATGCACTTGTTTGCCAGCAATGTGACTGAAAATAGTTATGCTATTTATGACGAAGAACAAATGTCGCCGGATATTGAACGAGCTGTTTCATTCTTAGAAAAAGAAGGAGTTACAAAGTTGTTGTCTGTTAAGGACGCAATGGGGATGGTGACCAATCGTTCTTTGTTGATTCTTGTAGACCATTCAAAGACAGCTTTAACTTTATCAAAAGATTTTTATGATTTATTTACCCAAACCATCGTCATCGACCACCACAGACGGGATCAGGATTTTCCAGATAATGCGGTTATTACTTATATCGAAAGTGGTGCAAGTAGTGCCAGTGAGTTGGTAACGGAATTGATTCAGTTCCAGAATTCTAAGAAAAATCGTTTGAGTCGTATGCAAGCAAGTGTTTTAATGGCTGGTATGATGTTGGATACTAAAAATTTCACCTCACGAGTGACTAGTCGGACATTTGATGTTGCTAGCTATCTCAGAACGAGAGGAAGTGATAGTATTGCTATTCAGGAAATGGCTGCGACAGATTTTGAAGAATATCGTGAGGTCAATGAACTGATTTTACAGGGGCGTAAATTAGGTTCAGATGTACTAATAGCAGAGGCTAAGGACTCGAAATGTTATGATACAGTTGTTATTAGTAAGGCAGCAGATGCCATGTTAGCTATGTCAGGTATTGAAGCGAGTTTTGTTCTTGCGAAGAATACACAAGGATTTATCTCTATCTCAGCTCGCAGTCGTAGTAAGCTGAATGTACAACGGATTATGGAAGAGCTGGGAGGTGGAGGCCACTTTAATTTGGCAGCAGCTCAAATTAAAGATGTAACCTTGTCAGAAGCAGGTGAAAAACTGACAGAAATTGTATTAAATGAAATAAAGGAAAAGGAGAAAGAAGAATGAAAGTAATCTTTTTAGCAGATGTTAAAGGAAAAGGTAAAAAAGGCGAAATTAAGGAAGTACCAACAGGGTATGCACAAAACTTTCTTATCAAAAAGAATTTAGCAAAAGAAGCAACTGCTCAAGCTGTAGGTGAACTTCGTGGTAAACAAAAATCAGAAGAGAAAGCTCACGCTGAGATGATTGCAGAAGCAAAAGCAATTAAAGCCCAACTAGAAGCAGAGGAAACTATTGTAGAATTTGTTGAAAAAGTTGGTCCAGATGGTCGTACCTTTGGTTCCATTACCAATAAGAAAATTGCAGAAGAATTGCAAAAGCAATTTGGAATTAAGATTGATAAACGTCATATCCAAGTACAAGCTCCGATTCGAGCAGTTGGTTTGATTGATGTACCAGTGAAAATCTATCAAGATATTACAAGTGTAATCAATCTTCGTGTGAAAGAAGGGTAAATTTACACTTTCTTGACAAGATTGTAAAAGGAAGGGAAGTCTGATGGCAGAAGTAGAAGAGTTACGAGTACAACCTCAAGATATCTTAGCTGAGCAATCCGTTTTAGGGGCTATCTTTATTGACGAGAGTAAGCTTGTTTTTGTGCGAGAATATATTGAATCTCGGGACTTTTTTAAGTATGCCCATCGTTTGATTTTCCAAGCTATGGTCGATTTATCCGATCGTGGCGATGCTATAGATGCAACAACGGTTCGTACCATTCTTGATAATCAAGGTGATTTACAGAATATTGGTGGCCTGTCTTACTTGGTTGAGATTGTCAATTCTGTGCCAACTTCTGCTAATGCGGAGTATTACGCTAAGATTGTTGCAGAGAAGGCCATGCTACGTCGTTTAATCGCTAAGTTGACAGAGTCTGTCAATCAAGCTTACGAGGCTTCGCAACCAGCTGATGAAATCATTGCTCAGGCAGAAAAAGGCTTGATTGATGTCAGCGAAAATGCAAATAGAAGTGGATTTAAGAACATTCGAGATGTGTTGAATGTCAACTTTGGAAATCTGGAGGCTCGCTCGCAACAAACGACTGATATTACAGGTATTGCGACAGGCTATCGTGACTTGGATCATATGACGACTGGTCTGCATGAGGAGGAGTTGATTATCCTAGCAGCCCGTCCAGCGGTTGGTAAGACAGCCTTTGCCTTGAATATTGCTCAGAATATTGGGACTAAGTTGGACAAAACAGTTGCTATTTTTTCACTCGAAATGGGTGCGGAAAGTCTAGTGGATCGTATGTTGGCGGCAGAAGGTTTGGTGGAATCGCATTCTATCCGTACGGGTCAATTGACTGATGAGGAGTGGCAAAAATATACCATTGCTCAAGGGAATCTAGCTAATGCAAGTATCTATATCGATGATACGCCAGGGATTCGGATTACAGAGATTCGTTCTCGTTCTCGTAAACTGGCTCAAGAAACTGGAAATCTTGGTTTGATTTTAATAGACTATTTGCAGCTTATCACGGGAACAGGTCGAGAAAATCGTCAACAAGAGGTTTCAGAAATTTCACGTCAGTTGAAAATTTTAGCTAAGGAACTGAAGGTTCCAGTAATCGCTCTAAGTCAGCTTTCTCGTGGTGTAGAACAACGTCAGGATAAGAGACCGGTCTTGTCTGATATTCGTGAATCTGGGTCTATTGAGCAGGACGCTGATATCGTAGCCTTTCTTTATCGCGACGATTACTATGAGCGTGGTGGTGAAGAAGAGGAAGGCATACCGAATAATAAGGTAGAAGTTATTATCGAGAAAAACCGTAGTGGAGCTCGTGGAACGGTGGAATTAATTTTTCAAAAAGAATATAATAAATTTTCAAGTATCTCAAAGAGGGAGGCATAAGATGTCAGATGCATTTACAGATGTAGCCAAGATGAAAAAAATCAAAGAAGAAATCAAGGCACATGAGGGACAAGTCGTAGAAATGACTTTGGAGAATGGTCGTAAGCGCCAAAAAAATAGATTGGGTAAGCTAATTGAGGTTTATCCATCCCTATTTATCGTTGAATTTGGAAACGTTGAAGGAGATAAACAAGCTAATGTTTATGTTGAATCCTTTACTTACTCAGATATCCTTACAGAAAAGAATTTGATTCATTATCTTGACTAAAGTGAGAAATTTTCTCACTTTTTCTTTTTTTCTCCGAATAGTTTAAGTGAAGGTAATCTTCGATTTATATTATTTTCAAGGAGGAAGAATGAAAATTTCACCATTTAAAGTAGCAGAGACAAGGTTTTCTTTCAGAAAATCAGCTAAAAAGGTTGTTCCCTTTTTAGTAGTAGGATTGATGTTAGCAGCGGGTAATAGTGTATATGCCTATTCCGGAGGAAATGGATCGATTGCGCGTGGGGATGATTATCCTGCTCATTATAAAAATGGGAGCCAGGAGATTGATAAGTGGCGCATGTATTCTCGTCAATGTACTTCTTTTGCAGCCTTTCGTTTGAGTAATGTCAATGGTTTTGAGATTCCGGCTGCTTATGGGAATGCGAATGAATGGGGCTATCGGGCTCGTCGTGAAGGCTATCGTGTCGATAATAGACCAGCGATTGGCTCCATTGCTTGGTCAACTGCAGGAACTTATGGTCATGTTGCTTGGGTGTCAAATGTAATAGGAGATGAGATTGAGATTGAAGAATATAACTATGGAATAAGGGAATCTTACAATAAGCGCGTCGTGAAGGCGAATACTATGACTGGTTTTATTCATTTTAAAGATTTATCTGGTGGCAGTGTTGGGAATAGTCAATCCTCAGTTTCAACAGGAGGAACACATTATTTTAAGACTAAGGCTGCTATCAAAAATCAGCCTCTAGCTAGCGCAACTGCAATTGATTACTATTATCCTGGGGAGAATGTTCATTATGATCAAATTCTCGAAAAAGATGGGTACAAGTGGTTGAGTTATACGGCTTATAACGGAAGTCGTCGCTATATCCAGTTAGAGGGAGTAACCTCTTCACAGAATCAATCAGGGAATAGTTCTAACTATGGATCCAATAATGGATTGACTATTGGTTGGAAGAAAATAAATGGTAGTTGGTATCATTTCAAATCAAATGGGTCTAAATCAACGGGTTGGCTGAAAGACGGATCTAGTTGGTATTATTTGAAATCATCTGGTGAAATGCAGACAGGCTGGTTAAAGGAAAATGGTCTGTGGTATTATTTAGATAGTTCAGGAGCAATGAAAACGGGGTGGTACCAAGTATCTGGTAAGTGGTATTATTCTTACTCTTCAGGTGAGCTAGCTGTTAATACAATAGTAGACGGTTATACTGTAAATCATAATGGTGAGTGGATTTAATTTTAAGTAATTGAATCTGAACAGGAGAGAAATCTCCTGTTTTTTTGTTTAAACTAGAGTTTTTATGAAGAGTTAAGATATCTGAATTGGATTCGAAACTATAATTTGCTATAGAAAATGAAAAAAAAGAAAAAAAGAAAAAAAGAAAGCTAGTAAAACATGCGTTACTTTCTTGAAGTTTTTTATAGCCTCAAAATACATTATATTAATAATAAAGTATATATAATATAACATATTTCTTGATTTCACTCAAAAAAAGGTTTATAATGTACATAAATATGATTCTCAAAAAGAGGTACACAAGATGAACAAAAAGAAAATGATTTTAACCAGTTTGGCTAGTGTAGCTGTTTTAGGTGCTACATTTGTTGCATCTCAACCGTCAGTTGTGAAAGCTGATGACAAACCTACAGCTGCTCAACCTACTGGAGAAACTAAGCCTACACTTACGGCTGAAACTCCAAAAACTGAGGTAGAAAAAGCAAAAGAAACTGAAAAAGAAGCTAATGCTAAAGTTGATGCAGCGCAAGAAAAAGTAGATACAACAACTACTACAGCAACTGATGCAGCTGCAAAACTTGAAACAGAGAAAAAAGAAGCTGCTGACGCTGAAACTGCAAAAGTCGAAGCTGAAAAAGCTAAAAAGACTGCTGATGACGAATTAGCTAATGCTAAATCTAAAGCAGCTGAAGCTGACGCTAAAGCAAAAGAAGAGGCCGCAAAAGAAGAAGCAGCCGCAAAAGAAGAAGCTGAAGCTAAAGAAGGTTTAACTGAAGCTTTGAAACAAATGCCTGATAACGAATTGCTTGATAAAAAAGCAAAAGAAGAATTATTAAAGGCTGTTGAGTCTGGTGAATTAAGTGCCTCTGATATTCTTGCTGAGTTAGCAGATGATGCTGAAAAAGCACAAGATACTAATCCAACAATTAAAACAGAAACTCCTGTATCTAAGGACAAGCTTCCTGAAGAGGTTCAAGCGGGAATTGATGAAGGTGAAGCAGCGGATGCTGCTCGTCCTGCATCAGAAAAATTGCAAGACAAAGCTGATGATTTAACTGAAACAATTGAAAACTTAACGGATGATGCTGAGAAATTAAAAGCTGATGCTGAAAAGAAAGCTGAAACACTAAAAAAACAGGAAGATACTTTAAAAGAAGCAAAAGAAGCTCTTAAATCCGCTAAAGATAACGGATTTGCTGAAGATATCACAGCACCATTAGAAAAAGCTGTAACTGCGATTGAAAAAGAACGTGATACTGCCAAATCTGAATTTGACGAAGCTGCTGAGAAAGTTCAAGCTGCTACAGCTGAAATTCAAGATTTAACTGAAAAACGTGATAATCTTCTTGAAGAAGTAAAAAAAGCAGAAGCAAAAGAAGCTGCAGAACCAGCTAAACCAGCAGAAGAAACTCCAGAGGAAGAAGCTGAACCAACCGAAGCTGAAAAAGCTGCTAAAGCTAAAGCAGAAGCTGATGCTAAAGTTGCTGAATTAGAGAAGAAAGTTGCTGAAGAAGCTAAAAAAGTAGAAGAAGCTACAGCTAAAGCTAAAAAAGAAGCTGTTGATGTAACTGCTGCTGAGACTGCAAAAGCAGAAGCAGACAAAGCTAAAGCTGATGCAGAAGCTGAATTAGCTAAGGCTAAAGAAGAAGCAGCTAAAGAAAAAGCTAAAGTTGAAGAAGAAGTTAAAAAAGAAGAAGACGCTAAAAAAGAAGAAGCAGATAACTTAGAAGCTTTGAAAGGTGCTTTAGAGCAACTTGAAAAAAAAGCTGAAGATAAAGTCAACAAGGATGCTAGCATCAAGCCAGAAGATAAAGCGAAAGCTATCGAAGAAGCAAAAGCTGAAATCGGTAAAGAAGCTTTATTAAAAGCGATTGAAGATGGAGTTCTTACAGCTACTCAAGCTATAGATGAATTCCTCAACGATGCTAACACAAAAGATAAAGCTCCTGAAGCTTATAAAACTAAAGAATTAACTGCTGACGAAACTAAAAAAATTGAAGAAGCAGCTAAAAAAGAAGCTTCTAAACCAATTGTCAAAAAACTTACAGACATTGCTGATGATTTAGCTGAAAAAATTGAAAAATTAACTAAAGAAGCTGAGGAAGATAAGGCTGACGCTGCTGAAAAAGCTAAGGTAGTAGAAGAGAAAAATGCTACATTAGAGAAACAAAACGAAACTTTAGAAAAAGCTAAAACTGCTCTTGAAACTGCTAAGAAATACAATGCGGATCAAGCTATCCAAGATGGATTGCAAGATGCTGTAACTAAACTAGAAGTTTCAGTTGCTTCTGCTAAAGCAGCAGCTGAAGAAGCTAAGGCCAATTTCGACGAAGTGAACGAAGCAGTTCAAGAGGATGACGATGCAATTGCCAAACTAACTGAGAATTACAACGCAACTTTAGGTTACATCGAAAACTTAAAAGAAGTTCCTAAGGGTGAAGAATCGAAAGACTTTAGTGGTGGTGTAAGTCCTAGTGATGCACCTTCTGATGATGCTAAACAACCTGACCAAGTTCCAAGTGCTCCTAACTCTCCTGAATTCAACGGTGGTGTGAATCCTAGTGACTCTCCTGCTGGGGATAATGGCTCTGATTTCAATGGTGGGGTAAATGATGCAACACCTCCTACTGTAGCTGATGCTCCTGAATATAGTGGAGGAGTTAATGCGGCTGATGCTCCTGTAGCTGAGGTAGCCCCTGAATTCACTGGAACTCTTGCAACCAATACACCTGTGAATGAAAATGGAGAAGCATTATTGCCTCCTGTAGCTGCGGTAGCTCAAGAATTCACTGGAACTCTTGCAACCAATACACCTGTGAATGAAAACGGAGAAGCATTATTATCTCCTGTAGCTGAGGTAGCTCCAGAATTCAACAGTGGAGTTAATAGTTTAGAAGCAGCTGTTAATGAAGTTCCAGAATATAAAGGTGGTGCTAATTTTGTCTTAGCAGCTGTTAACGAAGTTCCAGAATATACAGGGCCTTTATCTACAAATGGTGAAGACGCTACAGTGAATAATGTTCCTGCATACGGAGAAACCGGCGCCCCAGCAATTACTGAAGTCCCAGCGTATGCAGAGACAGGCGCCCCAGCAATTACTGAAGTCCCAGCGTATGCAGAGACAGGCGCCCCAGCAATTACTGAAGTCCCAGCGTATGCAGAGACAGGCGCCCCAGCAATTAACGAAGTTCCAGCGTATGCAGAGACAGGTGCCCCAGCAATTACTGAAGTTCCAGCGTATGCAGAAACCGACGCCCCAGCAATTAACGAAGTTCCAGAATATACTCTTACAACAGCAGGTACTAACAAGGATAATACTTATCAAGCACCAGCAGCAAAAGCAGAAGATAAAAAAGAACTTCCAAATACTGGTGGTAAAGATAATGCTGCAGTTGCATCATTAGGATTCCTTGGATTGTTCCTTGGTGCCCTTCCATTTGTGAAACGTAAAAACTAATTCATTTCGTAGTTTGAAAGAGAGGGAGTAACTTCCTTCTCTTTTTTAGATTATCTTAGTTTCTCTCAGGGAACTCTTCCCAATGGTATTTTTTGGTGCTTTCCTTTATAATGGGTGTATGGATAAGAAAAAATTATTATTGATTGATGGGGCTTCTGTTGCTTTTCGGGCGTTTTTTGCGCTCTATCAGCAGTTAGACCGTTTTAAGAATGCGGCTGGTTTGCATACCAATGCGATTTATGGCTTTCAGTTGATGTTGAGCCACTTGTTGGAACGGGTTGAGCCGAGTCATATTTTGGTGGCTTTTGATGCGGGTAAGACGACCTTCCGTACAGAGATGTATGCGGACTATAAGGGTGGTCGGGCTAAGACTCCTGATGAGTTTCGTGAGCAATTTCCCTTCATTCGTGAGTTGCTGGATCATATGGGGATTCGTCATTATGAGTTGGCTCAGTATGAGGCGGATGACATCATTGGGACGCTGGATAAACTAGCTGAGCAGGATGGTTTTGATATTACCATTGTCAGTGGGGACAAGGATTTGATTCAGCTGACGGATGAGCATACGGTGGTTGAAATTTCCAAGAAAGGTGTGGCTGAATTTGAGGCCTTTACGCCAGAATATCTTATGGAAAAGATGGGCATTACACCGAATCAGTTTATCGATCTCAAGGCGCTCATGGGTGATAAGTCGGATAATATCCCTGGGGTGACCAAAATCGGTGAAAAGACAGGTATCAAGCTCTTGCTGGAGCATGGTTCGCTTGAGGGGATTTATGAAAATATCGATGGGATGAAGGCTTCTAAGATGAAGGAAAATCTCATCAATGATAAGGAACAGGCCTTTTTGTCTAAAATACTGGCGACCATTGATATCAAAGCACCGATCGAGATTGGTTTGGAGGATTTGGTCTATAGTGGTCCAGATGTGGAAAATCTTGGGAAATTCTACGACGAGATGGGCTTCAAACAGCTCAAGCAGGCTTTAAATGTGTCGTCAGCTGATGTGGCTGAGAGCTTGAATTTCACTATTGTTGACCGAATCAGTCAAGATATGCTGAGTGAAGAGTCTATCTTTCATTTTGAACTCTTTGGTGAGAATTACCATACGGATGATTTGGTTGGTTTTGCCTGGTCTTGTGGCGATAAGCTCTATGCTACAGACAAGCTTGAACTTTTGCAAGAGCCTATTTTCAAGGACTTTTTAGAAAAAACACCTCTGAAAGTTTATGATTTTAAGAAGGCCAAAGTCCTCTTGCATCGTTTTGATGTGAATTTGCAGGCGCCTGCTTTTGACAGTCGCTTGGCTAAATACCTCCTTTCGACTGTTGAGGACAATGAAATTGCGACCATTGCGAGTCTTTACGGTCAGACTTACTTGGTTGATGATGAGACTTTCTACGGTAAGGGTGTCAAGAAGGCCATTCCTGAACGTGAGAAATTCTTGGAGCACTTGGCTCGTAAGCTTGCTGTTTTGGTCGAAACAGAGCCTATTATGCTTGAAAAACTCAGCGAAAATGGGCAATTAGAGCTTCTTTATGATATGGAGCAACCTCTGGCCTTTGTCCTTGCTAAGATGGAAATTGCTGGGATTACGGTCAAGAAAGAGACTCTTCTTGAGATGCAGGCTGAAAATGAGCTTGTCATTGAAAAACTCACTCAGGAGATTTACGAACTGGCTGGTGAGGAGTTTAATATCAACTCGCCTAAGCAGTTGGGGGTGCTTCTCTTTGAAAAATTGGGGCTACCTCTAGAATACACTAAGAAAACCAAAACTGGATACTCGACTGCGGTGGATGTCTTGGAACGCTTAGCTCCTATTGCGCCAATTGTTAAGAAAATTCTCGACTACCGTCAGATTGCCAAGATTCAGTCTACTTATGTGATTGGCTTGCAGGACTGGATTTTGGATGATGGCAAGATTCATACTCGCTATGTGCAGGATTTGACCCAGACTGGGCGTCTGTCTAGTGTGGATCCAAACTTGCAAAATATCCCTGTGCGTTTGGAGCAAGGGCGTCTCATTCGGAAGGCTTTTGTGCCTGAGTGGGAGGATAGTGTCCTTCTGAGCTCCGACTATTCACAGATCGAATTGCGCGTTTTGGCGTATATTTCTAATGATGAACACTTGATTAAGGCTTTCCAAGAGGGGGCAGATATCCATACTTCGACAGCCATGCGTGTCTTTGGTATTGAGCGTCCTGAGGATGTGACTCCAAACGACCGTCGTAATGCCAAGGCTGTCAACTTTGGAGTGGTTTACGGGATTTCAGACTTTGGTTTGTCGAATAATTTGGGCATTAGCCGTAAGGAAGCCAAAGCCTACATTGATACCTACTTTGAACGTTTCCCAGGTATTAAAAACTACATGGATGAAGTGGTGCGTGAGGCGCGTGATAAGGGCTATGTAGAGACCCTCTTTAAGCGTCGTCGTGAGTTGCCAGATATCAATTCGCGTAACTTTAATATTCGTGGTTTTGCGGAGAGGACTGCCATCAACTCTCCTATCCAGGGTTCGGCGGCAGATATTCTCAAGATTGCTATGATCCAGCTAGACAAGGCCTTGGTTGCAGGTGGTTATCAGACCAAGATGCTTTTGCAAGTGCATGATGAAATCGTCCTTGAAGTTCCTAAATCAGAACTGGCAGAGATGAAAAAATTGGTGAAACAAACTATGGAAGAAGCCATTCAACTCAGTGTTCCCCTCATCGCAGATGAGAATGAAGGGGCAACTTGGTACGAAGCTAAATAAAAAAGCTATATAGAGTTTGAAGCACTTGTTTTCAAACTCTTTTTCATGTTTTTCTGTAAGCAGTTTCCTTGACATTTTTTTTGTTTTGCGCTATCATATGTCCATATAATATATGGGAGTCTGTGTACAGTCTGAGAGGAAGTGTTAAACTTCGACCGCACCTGATCTGGGTAATGCCAGCGTAGGGAACGATACTTAGTCTAATCTTGACCTTTTCCATATATGGTAAAGGTTTTTCTTTTTGTCAAAGGAAAACGAGAAGAGGAGGTTGTTATGAAAGCAAGCATAGCCTTGCAAGTTTTACCCTTGGCACAGGGAATTGATCGGATTGCTGTTATTGATCAGGTCATTGCTTATCTGCAAGCTCAAGAAGTGACTATGGTGGTGACACCATTTGAAACGGTCTTGGAAGGGGAGTTTGATGAGCTCATGCGCATTCTCAAAGAAGCGCTAGAGGTAGCAGGGCAAGAGGCAGACAATGTCTTTGCCAATGTTAAAATAAATGTAGGAGAGATATTAAGTATTGATGAGAAACTTGAAAAGTATACTGAGACGACACATTAGTCTATTGGGGTTTTTGGGAGTCTTGTCAATCTGGCAGCTAGCAGGGTTACTTAAACTTCTTCCTAAGTTTATCCTGCCGACACCTTTTGAAATTCTTCAGGCCTTTGTTCGTGACAGAGAATTTCTTTGGCACCATAGCTGGGCGACCTTGAGAGTGGCTTTGCTAGGTCTAATTTTGGGAGTCTTGATTGCCTGTCTCATGGCTGTGCTCATGGATAGTTTGACTTGGCTCAATGACCTGATTTACCCTATGATGGTGGTTGTTCAGACCATTCCGACTATTGCCATAGCTCCTATCCTGGTCTTGTGGCTCGGTTATGGGATTTTACCCAAGATTGTCTTGATTATCTTGACGACTACCTTTCCTATCATCGTCAGCATTTTGGACGGTTTTAGGCATTGTGACAAGGATATGCTGACCTTGTTTAGTCTGATGCGGGCCAAACCTTGGCAAATCCTGTGGCATTTTAAAATCCCAGTCAGCCTGCCTTACTTTTATGCTGGTCTGAGGGTCAGTGTCTCCTACGCCTTTATCACAACAGTAGTATCTGAGTGGTTGGGAGGCTTTGAAGGACTAGGTGTCTACATGATTCAGTCCAAGAAACTGTTTCAGTATGATACCATGTTTGCTATTATTATTCTGGTATCGATTATCAGTCTTCTGGGTATGAAGTTGGTCGATATCAGTGAAAAATATGTTATTAAATGGAAACGTTCGTAGAATTAGAATGTTTCTGAAAAAGAAAAGAGGAAATCAAAATGAAGAAAACATGGAAAGTGTTTTTAATGCTTGTGACAGCTCTTGTAGCTGTTGTGCTTGTGGCCTGTGGCCAAGGAACTGCTTCTAAGGACAACAAAGAAGCAGAACTCAAGAAGATCGACTTTATCCTAGACTGGACACCAAATACCAACCACACAGGGCTTTATGTTGCTAAAGAAAAAGGCTATTTCAAAGAAGCTGGAGTGGATGTTGATTTGAAATTGCCACCAGAAGAAAGTTCTTCTGACTTGGTTATTAACGGAAAGGCACCATTTGCAGTCTATTTCCAAGACTATATGGCTAAGAAATTGGAAAAAGGCGCAGGAATCACTGCCGTTGCAGCTATCGTAGAGCACAATACATCAGGAATCATCTCTCGTAAATCTGACAATGTAGCTAGTCCAAAGGACTTGGTTGGTAAGAAATACGGAACTTGGAATGACCCAACTGAACTTGCTATGTTGAAAACCTTGGTAGAATCTCAAGGTGGAGACTTTGAGAAGGTTGAAAAAGTACCAAATAACGACTCAAACTCAATCACACCGATTGCCAATGGCGTCTTTGATACTGCTTGGATCTACTACGGTTGGGATGGTATCCTTGCTAAATCTCAAGGTGTAGATGCTAACTTCATGTACTTGAAAGACTACGTCAAGGAATTTGATTACTACTCACCAGTTATCATCGCAAACAACGACTACCTCAAAGACAACAAAGAAGAAGCACGCAAAGTCATCCAAGCTATCAAAAAAGGCTACCAATATGCTATGGAGCATCCAGAGGAAGCAGCTGATATCCTCATCAAAAATGCACCTGAACTCAAGGAAAAACGTGACTTTGTCATCGAATCTCAAAAATACTTGTCAAAAGAATACGCAAGCGACAAGGAAAAATGGGGGCAATTTGATGCAGCTCGCTGGAATTCCTTCTACAAATGGGATAAAGAAAATGGTATCCTTAAAGAAGACTTGACAGACAAAGGCTTTACCAATGAATTTGTGAAATAATGACAGAAATTAGACTAGAACACGTCAGTTATGCCTATGGTCAAGAGAGAATTTTAGAGGATATCAATCTGAAAGTGACTTCAGGTGAAGTGGTTTCTATCCTAGGCCCAAGTGGTGTAGGAAAGACCACCCTCTTTAATCTGATCGCTGGAATTTTAGAAGTTCAGTCAGGGAGAATTGTCCTTGATGGTGAAGAAAATCCTAAGGGGCGCGTGAGTTATATGTTGCAGAAGGATCTGCTCTTGGAGCACAAGACGGTGCTTGGTAATATCATTCTGCCCCTCTTGATTCAAAGAGTGGATAAGGCAGAGGCCATTGCTCGCGCGGATGAAATTCTTGCGACCTTTCAGTTGACAGCTGTAAGAAATAAATACCCTCATGAACTCAGTGGTGGGATGCGCCAGCGTGTAGCCTTACTCCGAACCTACCTTTTCGGGCACAAGCTCTTTCTCTTAGATGAAGCCTTTAGCGCCTTGGATGAGATGACCAAGATGGAACTCCACGCTTGGTACCTTGAGATTCACAAGCAGTTGCAATTGACGACCCTGATTATTACGCATAGTATTGAGGAGGCCCTCAATCTCAGCGACCGTATCTATATCTTGAAAAATCGCCCTGGGCAGATTGTTTCAGAAATTAAACTAGATTGGTCTGAAGATGAGGACAAGGAAGTTCAAAAGATTGCCTACAAACGTCAAATCTTGGCAGAATTAGGCTTAGATAAGTAGAAAAATAGGGAGTTGGTGAAGATTATCCTTTACCAGCGCCCTTTTTCTTTTAAAAATGAGAAAATTTCGGTATAATAGTCAAAGATAGTCAAGGTTTAAAGAGAGAGGTGGGTTTGTAATGAGATTTAAAAATACATCGGATCATATTGAGGCCTACATCAAGGCGATTTTAGATCAATCTGGAATTGTGGAGTTGCAACGGAGTCAGTTGGCCGATACTTTTCAGGTTGTTCCTAGTCAGATTAACTATGTGATCAAGACACGCTTTACGGAAAGTAGAGGCTACTTGGTTGAAAGTAAGCGTGGTGGCGGAGGCTACATTCGTATAGGACGGATTGAGTTTTCTAGTCATCATGAAATGCTCAAGGAGCTGCTTTACTCAATTGGTGAGCGGGTCAGTCAAGAAATTTATGAGGATATTCTACAGCTTTTGGTTGAGCAGGAATTGATGACCAAGCAGGAGATGAATTTGCTAGTATCAGTAGCTTTGGATCGCGTTCTAGGAGAAGAGGCTCCAGTTGTTCGAGCTAATATGCTACGACAGGTCATACAAGAGGTAGATAGAAAAGGGAAGTAAGATGAACTATTCAAAAGCATTGAATGAATGTATCGAAAGTGCCTACATGGTGGCTGGCCATTTTGGAGCTCGTTATCTAGAGTCTTGGCACTTGTTGATTGCCATGTCCAATCACAGTTATAGTGTGGCAGGGGCAACTTTAAATGATTATCCATATGAGATGGACCGTTTAGAAGAGGTGGCTTTGGAACTGACTGAAAGGGACTATAGCCAGGATGAAACCTTTACGGAATTGCCGTTCTCCCATCGTTTGCAGGTTCTTTTTGACGAAGCAGAGTATGTAGCGTCAGTGGTCCATGCTAAGGTGCTAGGGACGGAGCACGTCCTCTATGCGATTTTGCATGATGGCAATGCCTTGGCGACTCGTATCTTGGAGAGGGCTGGTTTTTCATATGAAGACAAGAAAGATCAGGTCAAGATTGCTGCCCTTCGTCGAAATTTAGAAGAACGTGCAGGTTGGACGCGTGAAGATCTCAAGGCTTTACGCCAACGCCATCGTACAGTAGCTGATAAGCAAAATTCTATGGCTAATATGATGGGCATGCCCCAGACTCCGAGTGGTGGTCTCGAGGACTATACGCATGATTTGACAGAGCAAGCGCGTTCTGGCAAGTTAGAACCAGTCATCGGTCGGGACAAGGAAATCTCGCGTATGATTCAAATCTTGAGCCGAAAGACTAAGAACAACCCTGTCTTGGTTGGGGATGCTGGTGTCGGGAAAACAGCCTTGGCGCTTGGGCTCGCTCAGCGTATTGCTAGTGGTGACGTGCCTGCGGAAATGGCTAAGATGCGCGTGTTAGAGCTTGACTTGATGAATGTCGTTGCAGGGACACGCTTCCGTGGTGACTTCGAAGAACGCATGAACAATATCATCAAGGATATTGAAGAAGATGGCCAAGTCATCCTCTTTATCGATGAACTCCACACTATCATGGGTTCTGGTAGTGGAATTGACTCAACTCTGGATGCGGCCAATATCTTGAAGCCAGCCTTGGCACGTGGAACTTTGAGAACGGTTGGTGCCACCACTCAGGAAGAATACCAAAAACACATCGAAAAAGACGCAGCCCTTTCTCGTCGTTTCGCCAAAGTAACGATTGAAGAGCCAAGTGTGACTGACAGTATGGCCATTTTGCAAGGCTTGAAGGCGACTTATGAGAAACATCACCGGGTGCAAATCACAGATGAAGCGGTTGAAACAGCCGTCAAGATGGCTCATCGTTACTTGACCAGTCGTCACTTGCCAGACTCTGCTATCGATCTCTTGGATGAGGCAGCAGCAACAGTGCAAAATAAGGCTAAGCATGTAACAGCAGACGATTCAGGTTTGAGTCCAGCTGACAAGGCCTTGATGGATGGTAAGTGGAAACAAGCTGCTCAACTAATCGCAAAAGAAGAGGAAGTGCCTGTTTATAAAGACTTGGTGACAGAGTCTGATATTTTGACCACCTTGAGTCGCTTGTCAGGTATCCCCGTTCAAAAACTGACTCAGACTGATGCTAAGAAATACTTAAACTTGGAAGCTGAACTGCACAAACGTGTCATCGGTCAAGATCAAGCTGTTTCAAGCATTAGCCGTGCCATTCGCCGCAACCAGTCAGGGATTCGCAGTCATAAGCGTCCGATTGGTTCCTTTATGTTCCTAGGGCCTACAGGTGTCGGTAAGACCGAATTGGCCAAGGCTCTGGCAGAAGTTCTTTTTGATGACGAATCAGCCCTTATCCGCTTTGACATGAGTGAGTATATGGAGAAATTCGCAGCCAGTCGTCTCAACGGAGCTCCTCCGGGCTATGTGGGTTATGAAGAAGGTGGGGAGTTGACCGAGAAGGTTCGCAACAAACCATACTCTGTTCTCCTCTTTGATGAGGTAGAAAAAGCCCACCCAGACATCTTTAATGTCCTCTTGCAGGTCTTGGATGATGGTGTCTTGACCGATAGCAAGGGCCGCAAGGTTGACTTTTCAAATACCATTATTATCATGACGTCAAATCTTGGTGCGACAGCCCTTCGGGATGACAAGACTGTCGGATTTGGGGCTAAGGATATTCGTTTTGACCAGGAAAATATGGAAAAACGCATGTTTGAAGAGTTGAAAAAGGCTTATAGACCGGAATTCATCAATCGTATTGATGAAAAGGTGGTCTTCCATAGTCTGTCTAGCGACCATATGCAGGAAGTGGTGAAGATTATGGTCAAACCTTTAGTGGCAAGTTTGGCTGAAAAAGGCATTGACTTGAAATTACAAACTTCCGCACTGAAATTGTTGGCAAATCAAGGATATGACCCAGAGATGGGAGCTCGTCCACTTCGCAGAACCCTGCAAACAGAAGTGGAAGACAAGTTGGCAGAACTTCTTCTTAAGGGAGATTTGGTGGCAGGCAGCACACTTAAGATTGGTGTCAAAGCAGGCCAGTTAAAATTTGATATTGCATAAAAATGGAGAATCAGGAGTAATCTTGATTCTTTTTTCGCAACGTTTTTATAAAAAATGATAAAAAACTATTGACAAAACAAAAATATAGTTTATAATAAAAACATAGATAATGAAAATATCAAAAAATATAAAAAGGTAATAGGTTTATGAAAAAGAAAACAGCAGTGGTATTTGGAACCTTTGCTCCGCTTCATCAAGGACATATCGATCTAATCCAGCGAGCGAAGCGGCAGTGTGACCGGGTCTGGGTTGTCGTTTCAGGCTATGAGGGAGATAGAGGGGAGCAGGTAGGCTTAACGCTTCAAAAAAGATTCCGCTATATCCGAGAGGCTTTTCGTGATGACGAGTTGACCTCGGTTTGTAAGTTAGATGAGACCAATCTTCCTCGTTACCCTATGGGTTGGCAGGAGTGGTTGGACCAAATGTTAGCGGAGATTTCTTATGATGAAACCCAGCAAGAACTAATCTTCTTTGTGGGAGAACGTGACTACGAGCAAGAATTATCTAATCGTGGTTTTGAGACTGTTTTGCAAGAAAGAAAATTTGGTATCTCAGCGACTATGATTCGAGAAAATCCAAGCAAATATTGGAAATATATTGCTCAACCCTTCCGACGTCAGTTTACAAAGAAAGTGTTGATTATGGGAAGTGCTAGCAATGGGAAGACAACTTTGGCCAAGGATTTGGCAAGGTATTACGATGCACCAGTCAGCCTGGAATACGCACGTGAGTACCAGATCAAAAACAATGTCCGCGATGATGAATTGACTCCAAAAGATTACTATTATCTTCTTTTGGGGCAGTATGACCAGACCTCTAAGTTAATTGACAGTAATGCCAATAGGGGACTGGTGATAGCAGATACCAACTCCTTAGTAACCAAGGGCTACTATGACTATTACATGGAGACTGAGGACCAAGGGGATTTATCAGGAGAGACTTTTGACAATCTTTTTGCCTCGATTTTAGCAAAGGAAAAATGGGACTTGATTCTCTTTGTACAACCTGTAGGCTCCTATGTCAATGACGGATTTAGAGATATGACCATGGCGGAAGACCATATTCGTCATAGTTTTTCACAACATTTGGATCAGATGAGGGAGCGCTACTTAGCAAACATTCCACTAGTTTATCTAGCAGAGGATTATCTAGGAAATTATGAAGCAGCAAAAGTGGCTATTGATGCCATTTACCAAGCAGATTAGGAGAAAATTATGAAAAAATTAACTGAAAAAATCACACAATTTATCGAAAACTTTAAAAATGTCCATGCGGAAGCCCGCAAGATCGGTTTTGCAGGAATCATGAACCTGCTCTGGAAAGATCTCTTTGTCGGCCGTAGCCTCTTCCAGTGGTTGTATCTCATTGTCCTGTCAAGTGTTCCCTTGATCTTGGAATTCACGCAAAATACAGAAAGTCATGACTTGATGAGCTTGTTTGCATCTTGGACTGGGATTGTCTGTGTTATCTTGGTAGCAGAAGGGCGTGCAAGCAATTATCTCTTTGGGGCCATTAACTCTGCTATCTATTTGGTTTTGGCTATGAATGCGACTTTTTATGGTGAAGTTTTGACGACCGTTTACTTCTTTGTCATGCAGCCGATTGGCCTCTATGCTTGGCTGTCCAACCGTATCAATGACCAAGGAAAAGCAGAAGAATCTCACTTTGAAGCTAAGAAATTATCTGTGCTTGACTGGCTCAAGTACTTGGCTTTGACTGCTATCATTTGGATTGGTATGGGCTTGGCATACCAAAGTATCCATAGTGCTCGCCCTTTCCGTGATAGTGTTACCGATGCGACCAATGGTGTTGGTCAGCTCTTGATGACACGTCTCTACCGTGAGCAATGGATTTTCTGGATTGCAACCAATCTCTTTAGTATTTACCTCTGGTGGGGTGAAAATATCCACATCCAAGGGATGTACTGGGTTTACACTCTCAATAGTCTAGTAGGTTGGTACCAATGGACTAAGGCAGTTCGTAAGGAGGCATAAAATGACGGACACGATGATTCCAGCTGGGATGACAGAAAAAGAATATTTTGAAATTCATGCCAGTCAGGAAGAGTTTTTAGATTGGTACTACAAGCAGGAACTTCCTCAATACGAAAAACCAAGTGTGACGGTGGATATGGTAGCCTACTGCTTTGTTGAAGGAAAGATCAAGCTCTTATTAATTCGCCGAAAGGCTCACCCTTATCAAAACTGTTTGGCCTTAGTTGGAGGCTTTATGGACAAGGGTGAAGATGCTGCGCATGCCTGTCAGCGTGAGGTGAGAGAAGAGGTTAACCTAGACCTCCCTTTAGAAAAAATTGAGCAATTGATGACCGTATCGACTCCCGGCCGTGACCCACGGGGCTGGACAGTGACCATTGCCCACTTGGTTTATTTGCCTAGTCGTGCATTAGAACTTGTTCAAGCAGGAGACGATGCCAAGAATGTCGTTTTCGTAGATGTCGATTTTCAGACAGGGAAATGCTACCTAGAGGGAGTAGAGTTGGAGGAGCAAGCTTTCGCTTTTGATCATTATGCCATTATCCAAGAATCCATCAAACGAATCCAAGGACGCCTCGACTGGAATCCGACCTTCCTTTATCTGCTGGAGGAGGAGTTCACTGTCTATGAAGGGACTGAACTGGTCAATCTTATCAACCCCGGTCGTCCAATCGTCAGCAATAACTTTCTCGTAAAATACGGAGAATATGTAGAAGAAGTTGGACTCAAACGAGTGCCTAAAAAGAAACCAAGAAAAACCTATCGATTGAAATAAAAAACGAGGTCGGGAAAAGTTCCCGATCTCTTTATTTGCCTTTATTAGTTTGATTTGCTGTTGCGACTGTTTTTAGGGATGGCTCTTTTTCTTAGAATTGCTCATGATGCGAATGAATAAATCTTTGTATTTATATTTTAAATAGGTTTCGTGTAAATACAATAAAGCTACGTAGGCAATCATAAAAACGATAGTTAAGAAGAACAAATCAAATGTTGTTTGAGCGTAATGAGTAGCTCCCCCGTAAGAAGCGAAAGCATCTAAAATCACCCAAGGCAGATACTTGTAATACTTATTTAGCATAAGAGTGCACCTCCTATATTCTATTTCAATGTTATTATATTCCTTTGTACTTAAAGTTTTAAGCGATTACACAAAAACAAATTCGAATGTTTAACAGGAAAATCTCCTGTTTTTCTGTTTTATTACGAATAGAAGAGTAGGAGGAGTAAATGTATCTAAATGATGTAAGATTTTTAAAATAGTTTAGATAAATTGTTGACATATTTAATCCCCAATGTTACAATTATATTACAAAAAGATTTCTTTATATTTCTAAAATATTACAAAGGAGTAGAAAAATGAAAAAGAAAACCCATATCAAATTGATGACAGCAACTGTATTGGCTTCTACCTTGCTATTAGGAGCTTGTGGAAATAAAAAGGAAACAACTCAAGCAAGCGGTTCTGCTAAGACAAGCCAATCATCAAGCTCTAAAGCAGCTTCTGCTAGCAAAGAAAGCAAGACTCAGAAGTCCTCAAGTTCAGCTTCATCTGAAAAGGCTAAGGAATCTACTGATCAATCTTCAGCAACTGCAACGCCATCACAAGCGGCACCTGCACCAGAGCAAAGACAAGGTCAAGAAGTGGCTAATCAACAGGCAGCTAGTCAACAAACTCCTGCTCAGACTCCTTCAACTCAACAAGCTCCTCAAGCCCAGTCTAACCAATCAAGCTATGATCCTACAACTGACCGCAAACTTCAAGACAAGCAAGCAGAGCAAAATAAACGCTACAAGGGTGTTTTAACCATGGTAGATGGTGATTTCTCAGCTGCAGCGGGCAATTGGAAGGGAGCCAATGGCGAAACCATCACAGTTTCATCAGGTGGTCAATTTACAGTAGAATCTGCAGATGGAAAGAAAGAAAATTACTCTATCAAAGGCTATTCTTATACTCTTGATGATGGTAAGTATAATGCCAAAATTGGTGGAGGAAAAGTCATCCAAATTACAACAGGAGCGGATGGTAAGGTTTCCAGTGTTGCTTTGAGTCAATAATAAAATTTGGTGCTTTAACTTTTACTAGAAATCGTGCTGTAAAAGAGTGAGCCAACTGTTTTTCACTTAGTTTCTCCAAGAGAAAGTGGTATAATAAAAAAATCAAAGGAAAACGAGTGATAATACATGGCGGACAAATTAATCTTACCTCAAAACACACGACTGATGGGAGTATTTCTTGGATTTGTAGGTGGTTCTTTGGATGTGTTTTGCCATATTCAATACCATAGTTTGGTAGCGACACAGACAGGGAATATTCTCCTACTTATATCTGATTGGCATGACTCAAATGTTATTAATACGATGCTACGATTCTGCTCAATTATCTTCTTTTCTCTAGGATTTCTGTTTGCCCTACACATGAAAGAATACCGCAAAACGGCCTACTGGCGGGTTAAGATGTTGCTTCCTTTATTTATTGGGACACTTATTTTGCCTTTCTTTTCACGATTTCCTCTATTAGAAGTTCCTTTCATCGCTTTTGGAACAGGAATGATGATGCTAACATTTACAGGTAGCTTGATTGAAGATCATCCCTATGTCATTTTTATGACGTCTGGAAATTACCGAAAGATGTTGACCGCTTTGTATCGCATTGCTAGAAGAGAAGGAAATATCCAAGAATACCGTCGTCAAGCCTTAAATTATGGGATTGTTGTGGGAAGTTTCATAGTGGGGGCAATCAGCTTGGCTGTATTGATGCATTTTCTTCATGAATGGTCTGTTTGGATTATCAGTATCAACTTGTTTTTGATTATGTCCTACTATATAGCTAGAGTGAAGCAATTAGATTTACAAGATGAAAACATATAAAAAACGGCAAGATTCTTTTTGAGCTTTGCCGTTTTTGTGAGTTGTAGATGTGAGACTATGCTTTCTCCAATTGCAAGAGGGCTTCAATTTCTGCCAAAGTGCTAGCTTGTGAAATGGCTCCACGGAGTTTAGCTGCACCAGATGTTCCACGAAGGTAGTGAGGAGCGAGTCCACGGAATTCACGAACTGCGACGTTTTCTCCTTTGAGGTTAATCAAGCGTTTCAAGTGTTCGTAGGCGATTTTCATCTTATCTTCAAAGGTCAAATCAGGTAGGATTTTACCTACTAGAAGATTGTATCAGTTATATTTCGAAAGAAAAAAGAATAAATTTAACTATAAAACCTGTTTTATTGAATGAAAAAATGGTAGAATAAACATCAATATCAAGTGAAATGTGGAGTGTTGCAAACAATGAAGTCAAAAATGTTTCGATTTTATTTTGTTTTGTTATTTATTTTCTTTTTTTATTTTTCGTTTTCAATATTTAACCGAACGTACAGTGGAATCACCGTAGATAAACATGATAATGAGTGGATAGTTAGACAAGTCCATAATCTGGGAAGCTTTGCAAATCATCAAGAGATAATAGGGTCATCAATTATACAAATAGACGGTCAGAGTCCAGATAGTAATTTCTTATTATCTCGATTTTTAATTGTTGAACCGCTTCATTCTGTGACAGTGTTAGATAGAGGAATTTCAAAGAATTTAATAATAGAATCTGGGAAATCAAGCCAAATTATCTTTCTTGTTTTATCAATCATTGCTTTTCTGATTCTACTGTTATTTCGCTTATACATAAAAGGGAGAAGTAGAGGAAAAACTGGAAAACGATATTTTTATTTTATTATTTATACTAGTCTGATGTTATTATCGATTATTCCATCAAGTATAGGAGATGTATTTGGTCGTAGTCTATTAATTTCATACTTGACTTTATTTCCATTATTCATGGATATTTTCATTAGAGTGTTAGTCCTGAAGATAAAAGGTTCAACCATTTCTAACTTTTCTCGTATTATACTGGGCTATTCACTCATCACTCAACTTTTGTTTGTTTATAATCTTATACAGCCCATTGATTTTTTGACTATCTTTTTTTCTAGGGGGGTATTTTATTTAGTATTTTTCTTTTTAGTTATCCTGCTGTTAAAGATGCTTATAAGTTACTCTCAGATAAGAGAAATGTTGCCAATTCATACCTTATTTTTAGCAGTTCTTGCCTTATTTCCTCTATTTTTTGGATATATTTTTCCGATTGGTAAGGAAGTTTCGTTTATTTATAGTATTCCTCTATTGTTGCTTATTTTGTTCTCTATTGTAAATAACTTGATACTAGAGCGAATGATATATGTTGCTTGGAAGTGGAACCCGTTCATATATAACTTGATATTTGCCGTTTTTTTTACTAGTTTAATTATTCTTTTTAGTCTGTTATTAAGAGAATTTTCTCCAATTTTTTTCGTTCTTTACACTTTTCTTTTTTCGCTAGCTTTGTTACCTGAAATAAGAAAAATGATGTTGATTAGTCATAAAATGGAGGGAATCTTTAGTAGTTTTCATACTTTTGTAGCTACTGAATTGGAGAGGGAAGAAATTGCAACGTTTATACATGATACTACAATTCAGAAGGTTATTTATTATAAAAAGCAGTTAGAAATTAGTGAACAAATTAATAGGGTAGCTTTATTAGAGATGTTGGATGATATTGTCTTTGAATTAAGAGATTTATGTTCCAATATCTATCCCTTAATGGTGCATGAATTAGGGCTGAAAGAATCTATTACTAGCATATTAAACCAATTCATGAAGATGGAAACTGTTTCGATTATGACAACTTTTTCAATAGATGAAGAAAAAGTTAATGATAAAGTGGGCACGTTTATATTAAGGACAGTTAAAGAACTAGTAAATAATAGTATTCTTCATGGGAATGCTAGAGAAATTGCTGTAGATTTATCTACAAAAGAAAAGATTTTATCAATTGTAGTTATAGATGATGGTATTTTTAAGGGAAACTATCAGTCTAATGAATATCATTTTGGTTTAAATAGAATTGTAGAGAAGGTTCATTTATTGGGGGGAACTGTTCAGATAAATATAGAACCTACAAGTGTGAAGATACGAATACCTATAGAAGGGAAGAAAAATGATTCGTTTGGTTTTGATTGATGATCACAGTTTAGTATTACAAGGATTGGAGAACTATTTTTTAAAGGAAGATGACTTTAAAATTGTTGGTTCCTATACAGAAGTAGCAGATTTATTTCTTTGTCTCAAGCATGAAAAGGTAGATGTGCTAGTTATGGATTTTATGCTGAAAGGAGTAACGGCATTTGATGTTATTAGTCAAATAAATAGATTTCTGAATACAGTTCCCAAGATAGTTCTTTTATCAGGATTTTATGACACTTTGTTACATAAGAGAGCGATGGACTTTGGGATTCAAGCTTTTTTACCCAAAGAAAGTTCTTATTTGGATGTTAAAAGTGCAATTTATGCTGTTTATAAGGGCAATCATGTTATCCCAGATGGTTTGTTAGAAAAGCAAGAAAATAATCTATTGACAGATACGGAGTTAAGTGTATTGGAACTTATTGTAAAAGAATATTCTAATGAAAAGATAGCAAATAGTTTATTTGTCAGCAGGAGAACAGTAGATACCCATGTTTCAAATATTTGTTCAAAGTTGGGAGTGACGAGTAGAGTTGGAGCTGTACGTGAGGCTATTCGATTAAATCTAGTGTCTTTATAATTTTATCCTAAAAAGGCAAGAAGGTTTTCGTAAATTACGGATTCTTTCTTGTCTTTTTTTGTTTAATATAGAGTAAGTTTAACAGATTGGAGAAGGATATGCTAACAGTAGATTATTTACTTGGAGACAATAAAAATCGCTATTTTGGTAGAGGACATAAGAGAACGATTTATGAAGTTAAGTTGAAAAATATTTTAGAAGGGGTTGGGTCTCTTCATCAAGAAGGTTTGTGGTCTAGTAAACAATCTGAAATTATACAGCAGCACCTGAGTACATTAGATGGAATAGTATTAGCACATTTATTTGGAAGTGAAATACTGAAAAGAATGGGAGTGAGCTTAAATCAGTATAGGTTAAGCCATTTTGAGATAAAGTCAGGGATAAAAGCTATAGAAGAATTGGTAAATTTAAAATTAGAATTACAAAATTTCAAAATGACGAACCAAGTAATTGAATTTGATTGCTTGGTAATGGATATGAAAGTTTGTTTAGGATATCAATTATTAGAATGTATGGAAAATGTAGCTGCTATAGGAGAACAAGGTAGAGATTTTTTATCAACTCATTTGAGAGATAGACAACATGATATATACGATGTTGAGTTTTCAGATAGTAGTATATCTTGTAAAGCAGAGCAAGTATTGATCAAAGATATTGAATATAGTGGTGTAGGTAGTCTAGAAAAGAATTATTATAGTTTGTTAGAACTTCTGATTATTTTTTCTCAAATGGCAGAGATGTTGGCCTACCATATAGAAGAGATATCTCGAGAAGAGAGCAATACCATGTGGATGAAGCAAGTGAGTGCAGACTTGAATTCACCAATTTTGAACGGAGTAGTAGAGCTTAGTGGTAGTGTTTCAAAAAATAGATTATTAAAAATTAGAGAAGAGTATTGGAAAGTCTACGAAATGTCCGGATATGATATAGATCATAAGGTAGTCTTTAAAAGTAAAATAGCTCAAAAATTACCTGATGGAGGGGGACAGTGATGGGAAATAGAGAATTAAGGTTAGTCATATCAGGAACTTATTCTACAGGTAAGACAACAACTGCTACAGCTCTTTCGATTGCAACGGGACTTCCCTTAATTGACGCTTTATCTGCGAGGGAAATTTTGACAGATTTATATCCTGGCAGAAGATTTCAGGATATGTCATCAACCGAATTAATGGCACTAGGGCTAAAGCGTTTTGAAGAGAGAATTCGTACGGAAGGAATTTTATACAAGGAACATGGAAGTTTTCTATCAGATGGTTCAGTATTGAATGAATGGATTTACGGGACTGTTCGAATGAGGGTAGGAATTAACCCAGGATCAGCATTCATTCATCGATTGATGAAATCTATTTTAGGTATTCCAGGTCGACGATTTTTCAAAAAATATTTGACTGCCTATGGGGTTGTCTCTAAGAATCATGCGAAATTGTGGTATACAGATGTTGTTCATTTACCAGTAGAGTTTGCAATGGATCCAGATGGGCATAGACCAGTATCTGAAGAGTATCGAAATTTATCAGATGAGGAATTATATGAAGCTTATAGGAATTTAGGTATAACACCTTATTGTGTAAAAGGTAGTCAGAAAGAACGGTTAAATCAGATCATTCAACATTATAGGTTGCCAATAGTTGTTCCAGTAGATGAGGCTATTTCCTTAGCTGAAAAGGTTATACGAGAAAACAGGGAAGCGGTATCTAAACGTATCATAGAGCAGTATGAAGAGCCTACATTAAAGGAAAAAATAAAATTTATGACAAGATATTAGGAGTATGTATGATTCAGTTTCAAAATGTTAGTAAGATTTATAAGGTGGGGGAGCAAGAAGTTCGTGCTTTAGATCAAGTTAGTTTTTCCATTGAGAAAGGGAAATTTACAGTTATTTTAGGTCCATCAGGTTCAGGGAAAAGTACGTTACTAAATTTACTTGGTGGGATGGATCGTGCGACATCGGGAACCTTTATATTTGATGAGGAACTAGTAACAAAATTTACAGACAAGGAATTATCTGCTTATCGAAAAGATAAAATTGGTTTTGTTTTTCAATTTTATAACTTAGTTCCAAGTTTAACAGCCAAGGAGAATATAGGTATTGCAGCAAATTTAGTGAAAAACAATAAAGAAATTGATATGTATTTAGATCAAGTTGGTTTACTTCATAGAAAAAATAATTTTCCTAATCAACTTTCTGGAGGTGAAATGCAACGTGTATCAATTGCAAGGGCATTGGCTAAAGAGCCTAGTCTATTATTGTGTGATGAACCTACAGGAGCGTTAGATTCAAAGACAGGCGATAGTATTTTAACTTTATTGAAGGAAGTTTCTAGAAATGGGAATGCTGCAGTTGTAATGGTTACACACAATAGAGAGTTTGCTAAATTTGCAGATCGAGTTATATATTTGAAAGATGGAAGTATTGAAAAAATAGAGAATAATGAAGAGGTGTTGGGATGAGGTATCTTCATATAAAATTATTAAGAGATCTCCGGCAAAATTGGCAACAATTTTTCTCTGTTTTTCTGATGTCTCTATTAAGTGTATTAATCTTTGTAGGTCTACAAGGAGCTTGGCATGGACTTGAAAAGAGTCTAGAGAGTTATTTGAAACAATCTGAACTTCCTGTTGTTTGGGTTCAAGCGAGACAGATTGCTGAATCAAAAATCAAGCAGGTTGAACAATTATCTTCTGTTGAAAAAGTTGTCAGTAAAAAGAAAGGCTTTGCTAATATTGTTCGTTTAGACAAGACTGACGGACGAATCAATCTTGAAACGATTACAGATAATCAACTGGTTACAGTAACAGAAGGAAGTCCTTTTTCTGAGGGAAAACAAGATTCGATTTGGATTGATGGGAATTATGCGAAGAAGAATCATTTACAGATTGGAGATTCAATTTCTATTTCATCAAGGGGGAAACAGATAGATTTAGAAATTGTAGGATTTGTTCAGGCAACAGATAAGATTTATTTTACAGGTAGTATGGAATATATAGCTCCAAATCCTGACAATGATGCCTATGGTTATATTGCAGATAATGAAATTGCAAAAGGAATTCTGGGTTTATCGTCAGATAATGCCTTAGAAATTTATGGCTCTAAGATAGATTTGCGAGGAGATTTAGAGTCTATTTTTGGGGGCGATTTAGTTTCTTATCAAGATCAAAAAAGTTTAACTGAAATATCAGAAGCTACCGATCGAGTTGGGCAAATTAGAAACTTATCTTACTTATTTTCTTTTATCTTTATTTTGTTAGCTATTTTGGCTATGTTTACAACTATTCAGCGTTTGATTGATGGCCAAACAAAAGAGATTGCTGTATTAAAGGCTTTAGGTTTTTCAAATCAGGCTATCAGTTTACATTATATTTTATTTGGCTTAGTAGTGAGTTTATTAGGAAGTTTCACAGGATTTACTATATCTCCCTTGATGTCATGGTTTGTACTAGAAACTCAAAAGTCAATGTTTACACTTCCAAATTGGCAAATCTCTTATTCATCTTCATCAATAGTCGTTGGTATTGTAGTCATTATTATTTGTATTTTAGCTGCCTATTTAGCTTCTAGAGAGTCAGCTAGAGGCTTACCAGCAATATTTTTAAGAGGTAAAGAAAAAGTTGCTAAATCTGTCTTTGTGGAAAGATTTTCCTCTATCTGGCAACGGATTTCTTATCCTTCAAGATGGGCAATTCGGGATGCCTCGTTTAATCGTATTCGAGTTTTGATGGGAATCGTGGGAGTTGCAGGAAGTATGATGTTACTGATTGCTGGAATTGGTATGCCTGTGTCCATGAATCATCTTGTTGATAAGGCATATAATGAAGATTTTTCTTATTCAAAACGACTGACCGTAGCGGATTATACCACTTCTAAGTCCAGATATGGTGGGCAAGGTGTACAAATTTCACAAGCACATTTTAATCCAGATGATGGTTACAATCGTTTATTGATTATATTTGATGATGGAGATATGATTCAAGCAAAAACAGAGAGTGCTGATTCTTTGAAAGATGATGGTTTGTATGTAACTAGATCATTTGCCCGTTTAGCAGGTATTAAAGTCGGAGATTTTTTAAATGTGACTCCCTATCAAGATGGTCATACTTACAAGTTTGAAGTAAAAGGGATTGTCACAAGTGAAACCAATCAAGGGGCTTATCTTCATGCTAGAGTCTTTGAAAAAGCAGGGGGAGATTTTACTCCACATACTTTATTAGTTGGGCCGGAGGTGGACGAAGATACTATTAAGCAAGACAAAGGTGTTCTATCTGTCATTGAAAAAGGGAGCCAAGAAAAAAATGCCTATGATTTTGTATCTAGTTTGATGAGTGTATTTCTAATGATTATTGGCTTTGCTTTATTACTTGTTATTATTGTTCTATATAATCTAGGTTCTTTAAACTTTGTAGAGAGAATGAGAGACTATGCTACATTACAAGTATTAGGATTTTCTAATCAATATCTACAGATGGTAACTCTTTTTGAGACTATACTAACTACCTTTATTGGGTGGATAATAGGAATTCCTTTAGGCATATGGTTTTTGAAAGAATATGTAGCAACATTTTCGACGATTCGAATTGAGTATACCGCTTATGTCAGTATGTATGTCCTTGCTTCTGCTACGTTATTGGTTTGGTTTACATCTTTAGGGACTGCTTATTTTATTAGTCTTCGTATGAGAAAGATTGACATGATTAGTGCTCTAAAGGGGGTAGACTAGTATGGTCAGTTATGAGTGAATCTATAGACATTTATGAATAATTGTTAATCATCAGTTCTAATACTCAATGAAAATCAAAGAGCAAACTAGGAAGCTAGCCGCAGGCTGCTCAAAGCACTGCTTTGAGGTTGTAGATAGAACTGACGAAGTCAGCTCAAAACACTGTTTTGAGGTTGTGGATAGAACTGACGAAGTCAGTAACCATACCTACGGTAAGGCGATGCTGACGTGGTTTGAAGAGATTTTCGAAGAGTATAAGGTCCAAATTTATCTATTTGTGTTTCGGTTCACTGCATTACTGCATTCAAAATCCGTCAGCTCAATAAGAGTTGACGGATTATTTTATACTTGTACTTGGGTTAAAAATTCTTCTGTAGTAAGAATTTGAGCAAACTCATCTTGTAGAGAAAGGAGATTAATCTCATGGATAGTCTCAGGAGAGATGGTCTGACCGTTTTTGTTAGATAGGGTAAAACTGGCAGTGGCATCTGCTAGTAAAGTGACTTCAAAACCAAGATTTGCTGCCATTCGTGTCGTAGTGGATATACAATGAGGCAGAGTCAAACCAACAACGACTAAATGACAAATCTGTTTTTTTCGTAAATATGTTTCAAGATTTGTTCCAATAAAGGCGCTATTAACCGTTTTTTGAAAGACAGGTTCTGAGGTGATCGGTTCAAATCCACTTTTAAACACCTGATTTTGTTTGTTATGAAATTGCGACTGGGGATTGTCAGATATGTGTTGAACATGTAAGACTGGAAGAGCGTGTTTACGAAAGTACGCCAGTACCCTCAATGCTTGTTGTTCAGCTTGAGGGTTGTTCCGTTCTCCCCAGATAGGTCTATTAAATGCTTTTTGCATATCGATAATCAGTAGAGCAGTATGAACCATTTTAAGCCTTATCCAATTGTAAGAGGGCTTCAATCTCTGCTAGGGTGCTAGCTTGTGAAATGGCTCCACGAAGTTTGGCAGCACCAGATGTTCCACGGAGGTAGTGAGGAGCGAGTCCTCGGAATTCACGTACTGCAACATTTTCTCCCTTGAGATTAATCAAGCGTTTCAAGTGTTCGTAGGCGATTTTCATCTTATCTTCAAAGGTCAAATCAGGCAGGATTTCTCCTGTTTCAAAGTAATGGTTGATTTGGTTGAAGAGGTAAGGATTGCCCATAGCAGCTCGTCCAATCATGACAGCGTCAGCACCAACTTCTTCGATGCGTTGTTTGGCTTCTTGGACCGTACGGATGTCACCGTTAGCGATAAATGGAATCTTGGTCAAAGCTTGAGCGACCTTGTGAAGGGTCTCAAGGTCTGCGTGACCTGTATACATTTGCTCACGGGTACGACCATGCATGGCGAGGGCAGAAACGCCTGCAGCTTCAGCAGCGAGGGCATTTTCTACTGCAAGAGACGGGTCAGCCCAGCCTGTACGCATTTTGACAGTAAGGGGGATATCAAGGACAGATTGGACCTTGTTGATGATAGAGTAAATCTTATCTGGATCCTTGAGCCACATAGCGCCAGCTTCGTTCTTCACGATTTTGTTAACTGGGCAGCCCATGTTGATATCAACAATATCGGTTTTGGTGTTTTCTTGGATGAATTCTGCTGCGCGTGCTAGGCTGTCTTCATCACTACCAAATAGTTGGATAGAGACAGGGTTTTCGCCTTCATCGATATGAAGCATATGCAGGGTTTTTTCATTGTTGTATTGGATTCCCTTGTCAGAGACCATTTCCATGACAACGAGTCCAGCTCCGAGCTCTTTTGCGATAGTACGAAAGGCTGAGTTAGTCACGCCAGCCATGGGTGCTAAAACGGTACGATTGGGAATCTCAACATTGCCAATCATAAAGGGTGTATTAAGATTTGTCACGAATGAGTTCCTCCAGGTCGTTTTCATCAAAGTTATAAGTTGTTTGGCAGAATTGACAAGTGATTTCTGCCCCATGGTCTTCCTCTTTCATTTCCTGTAGGTCTGAACTTGGAAGGCTGGCAAGAGCGTTCATAAAGCGCTCATGGCTACAGTCACATTGGAAACGGATTTCTTCTTCAGAAAGACGCTTATAAGCCTCGTCACCGTAGATTGCCTTGAGGAGGGCTTCGATATGGTCGTCGCTTTCCAGAAGGGTTGAGATAGCTGGCATTTCTTGGATGCGTTTTTCAAAGCGAGCAATCTCTTCTTCCTTGGCTCCCGGCAAGACCTGAACTAGGAAACCACCCGCAACCTTGACCTTGTCTTCCTCGTCCAAAAGGACATTGAGGCCGACTGCAGAAGGCGTTTGTTGGCTTTCAGTCAGGTAAAAGGCAAGGTCTTCACCGATTTCCCCAGAAATGAGGGGAGTCATAGAGTTGTAAGGATTTCCAGTACCGTAGTCTGTGATAACGAGGAATTGGCCATTGCCGACAAAAGGTCCGACTAGGACTTCACCAGTTGCAGTCTTTTTGATGTCAACACCAGGATTTTGAACATAGCCTTTGACGTTCCCCTTGGTATCAGCAACGGTGATGATAGCACCTAGAGAGCTAGATCCCAGTACCTTCACTGTTAGTTTGGTATTGCCTTTTTCATTGGCTGCGAGAATCTGGCTAGCGATAAGAGTTCGACCAAGTGCTACAGTTGAGCTAGCTTGGGTTTGGTGTTTTTCTTGAGCAGTGCGGACTGTTTCTGTGCTGTCAAGGACAAAAGCACGAAAGGCTCCGCTTTCTGATATAGTTTTAATAATTTTATCCATAGCTACTATTTTAGCATAAAAATGCCCAAAGGGGGAGCCGTGTGTTTGCTGATTTTCAGGATAATGGACCAGGAAATCAGCATGAAAATAAAAAGAGAAACAGATTATTTCAGCATTTGTAAGATTTATGCTATGCTTAAGGTAGAAAATGAAAGGGGTAACAAATGTATTTAGGAGATTTGATGGAAAAGGCTGAATCTGGCCAATTTTCAATCCTTTCCTTTCTATTACAAGAGTCTCAGACGACTGTCAAGGCTGTAATGGAGGAAACAGGATTTTCAAAAGCAACCCTAACCAAATATGTCACCCTGCTCAATGATAAGGCTTCGGACAGTGGTTTAGAGCTAAACATCTCCTTAGAAGATGAAAATCTGCGTCTATCGATCGGTGCAACTACCAAGGGAAGAGATATCCGAAGCTTATTTTTGGAGAATGCTGTTAAATACCAGATTTTGGTCTATCTTCTCTACCACCAACAGTTTTTAGCCCATCAGCTGGCTCAAGAATTGATGATTAGCGAGGCTACACTTGGTCGTCACTTAGCTAGCTTGAATCATATTTTGTCAGAGTTTGACTTATCCATCCAAAATGGTCGTTGGCGAGGTCCAGAGCATCAGATTCGCTATTTCTATTTCTGTCTTTTTCGCAAGGTTTGGTCCAGTCAGGAATGGGAAGGTCACATGCAGAAACCAGAGAGAAAGCAGGAGATTGCCACTTTAGAAGAGATCTGCGGTGCGAGCTTGTCTTCGGGTCAGAAATTGGATTTGGTTCTCTGGTCTCATATCAGTCAACAACGTCTTCGGGTTAATGCCTGTCAGTTTCAAGTCATAGAAGAGAAAATGCGAGGGTATTTTGACAATATTTTCTACCTTCGTTTGCATCGAAAGGCTCCGTCATTTTTCGCTGGACAACATATCCCTCTAGGAACTGAGGATGGGGAGATGATGATTTTCTTCTCTTTCCTCCTATCTCATCGTATTCTTCCTCTTCATACTATGGAGTATATTCTTGGATTTGGAGGGCAGTTGGTAGATTTGCTGACGCAATTGATTCAAGAAATGAAGAAGGAGGAGTTGCTGGGGGATTATACAGAGGACCATGTCACCTATGAACTTAGTCAGCTTTGTGCTCAAGTCTATCTCTATAAGGGCTATATTTTACAGGATCGCTACAAGTACCAGTTAGAGAATCGTCATCCTTATTTGCTGATGGAACATGATTTTAAAGAGACAGCAGAAGAGATTTTTCATGCTTTATCTGCCTTTCATCAGGGAACGGATTTGGATAAGAAAATTCTCTGGGAATGGCTCCAGTTGATGGAATATATGGCTGAAAATGGTGGTCAGCATATGCGGATTGGTCTGGATTTGACATCTGGTTTTCTTGTCTTTTCAAGGATGGCAGCCATTTTGAAACGATATTTGGAATACAATCGTTTTATTACCATTGAAGCCTATGACCGAACTCGACATTATGATTTGCTGGTTACCAATAACCCGATTCATAAGAAGGAACAAGCACCAGTCTATTATTTAAAAAATGACTTGGATATGGAAGATTTGGCGGCTATTCGTCAGTTATTATTCACTTAAAAGGCTTGGTCGTTCCAGGTCTTTTTTGTGAAATTCACACAATCTCCTCACATTTTTTAAAAAATTAAAAAAAGTTGATAAGCAGGAAAGCGCTTTATTTTGTATACTAGTAAGTGTAAAGAGGAAACATCCTCAAGATCTTTATCAGGAGGACAGCACATGTCACAAGAAAAATACATCATGGCCATTGACCAGGGGACTACAAGCTCTCGTGCCATTATTTTCAACAAAAAAGGAGAAAAGGTCAGCTCGAGTCAAAAAGAGTTTACCCAGATTTTCCCTCAGGCAGGTTGGGTAGAGCACAATGCCAATGAAATTTGGAACTCAGTCCAGTCAGTTATTGCGGGTGCTTTCATCGAAAGTGGTGTCAAGCCAAGTCAAATCGAAGCAATCGGAATTACCAACCAACGTGAAACAACTGTTGTCTGGGATAAGAAAACAGGGCTCCCTATCTACAACGCTATCGTTTGGCAGTCTCGCCAAACAGCCCCTTTAGCTGAGCAACTAAAAAACCAAGGTTATGTGGAAAAATTCCATGAAAAGACTGGTTTGATCATCGATGCTTACTTCTCAGCGACTAAGGTTCGTTGGATTTTGGATCATGTAGAAGGCGCTCAAGAGCGAGCAGAAAAAGGGGAATTGCTCTTTGGTACCATCGATACTTGGTTGGTTTGGAAATTGACTGACGGTGCGGCTCACGTGACGGACTACTCAAATGCAGCCCGTACCATGCTTTATAATATTAAGGAACTCAAGTGGGATGATGAAATTTTGGAAATCCTCAACATTCCCAAGGCTATGCTTCCAGAAGTTCGTTCTAACTCTGAAATCTACGGTAAGACAGCTCCATTCCATTTCTACGGTGGAGAAGTGCCAATCTCAGGTATGGCTGGGGACCAACAGGCAGCCCTCTTTGGACAGTTGGCCTTTGAACCTGGTATGGTTAAAAATACTTATGGAACAGGTTCTTTCATCATCATGAATACTGGGGAAGAGATGCAGTTGTCTGAGAACAATCTTTTGACAACCATTGGTTACGGTATCAATGGCAAGGTTTACTATGCCTTGGAAGGTTCTATCTTCATCGCAGGTAGTGCCATTCAGTGGCTTCGTGACGGTCTTCGCATGGTCGAAAATTCACCAGAATCTGAAAAATACGCTCGTGATTCTCACAACAACGATGAAGTTTATGTCGTTCCAGCCTTTACAGGTCTAGGAGCTCCATACTGGAACCAAAATGCCCGCGGTTCTGTCTTTGGCTTGACTCGTGGAACAACTAAAGAAGACTTTATCAAGGCAACTCTTCAATCTATCGCTTATCAAGTCCGTGATATCATCGATACGATGCAAGTGGATGCGCAGACAGCTATCCAAGTCTTGAAGGTAGATGGTGGTGCAGCTATGAACAATTTCCTCATGCAATTCCAAGCTGATATTTTGGGAATCGATATCGCACGCGCCAAAAACTTGGAAACAACAGCGCTAGGGGCAGCCTTCCTAGCAGGTTTGTCAGTAGGTTACTGGAAAGACTTGGATGAGTTGAAACTCTTGAACGAGACAGGAGAGCTCTTCGAGCCATCTATGAACGAATCTCGCAAGGAACAACTCTACAAGGGCTGGAAGAAGGCTGTAAAAGCAACCCAAGTCTTTGCGGAAGTAGACGACTAATACTGGAAGAATAAAGCGACTCAGTTAGAAAGTGTGTAAAAATGGAATTTTCAAAGAAAACACGTGAATTATCAATTCAAAAAATGCAGGAACGTACCTTGGACCTATTGATTATCGGTGGAGGGATCACTGGTGCTGGTGTAGCCTTGCAGGCGGCAGCTAGTGGTCTAGATACTGGTTTGATTGAAATGCAGGACTTCGCAGAAGGAACATCCAGTCGTTCAACAAAATTAGTTCACGGAGGTCTTCGTTACCTCAAACAATTCGACGTAGAAGTGGTATCAGATACGGTTTCTGAACGTGCAGTGGTTCAACAAATCGCACCACACATTCCGAAACCAGACCCAATGCTCTTACCAGTTTACGATGAAGATGGAGCGACCTTTAGCCTCTTCCGTCTCAAAGTAGCCATGGACTTGTATGACCTTTTGGCAGGAGTTAACAACACCCCAGCTGCTAACAAGGTCTTGAGCAAGGAAGAAGTCTTGGAACGCCAGCCAAACTTGAAGAAAGAAGGTTTGGTAGGAGGTGGGGTTTACCTTGACTTCCGTAACAACGATGCGCGTCTCGTGATTGAAAACATCAAACGTGCCAATCAAGACGGTGCCCTCATTGCCAACCATGTTAAAGCAGAAGGCTTCCTCTTTGACGAAAGTGGCAAGATTACAGGTGTCGTAGCTCGTGATTTGTTGACAGACCAAGTCTTTGAAATCAAGGCTCGTCTGGTGATCAACACAACAGGTCCTTGGAGCGACAAGGTGCGTAATTTGTCTAATAAGGGAACACAATTTTCACAAATGCGTCCAACTAAGGGAGTGCACTTGGTAGTGGATTCAAGCAAAATCAAGGTTTCACAGCCAGTTTACTTTGATACAGGTTTGGGTGACGGTCGTATGGTCTTTGTACTTCCACGTGAAAACAAGACTTACTTTGGTACAACTGATACTGACTACACAGGTGATTTGGAACATCCAAAAGTGACTCAGGAAGATGTAGATTACCTGCTTGGCATTGTCAACAACCGCTTCCCAGAAGCAAACATCACCATTGATGATATCGAAAGCAGCTGGGCTGGTCTTCGTCCATTGATCGCAGGCAATAGCGCTTCTGACTACAATGGAGGAAATAACGGAACCATCAGCGATGAAAGCTTTAACAACTTGATTGCGACTGTTGAGTCTTACCTCTCTAAAGAAAAAACGCGTGAAGATGTAGAGGCTGCTGTTAGCAAGCTTGAAAGCAGTACCTCTGAGAAACATTTGGACCCATCTGCAGTTTCTCGTGGTTCTAGCTTGGACCGAGACGATAATGGTCTCTTGACCCTTGCTGGTGGTAAAATCACAGACTACCGTAAGATGGCTGAAGGAGCTATGGAGCGCGTGGTTGACATCCTCAAAGCAGAATTTGACCGTAGCTTTAAACTGATCAATTCTAAGACATACCCTGTTTCAGGTGGGGAATTGAACCCAGCAAATGTGGACTCAGAAATCGAAGCCTTTGCGCAACTTGGAGTGTCACGTGGCTTGGATAGCAAGGAAGCTCATTACCTAGCAAATCTTTACGGTTCAAATGCACCGAAAGTCTTTGCTCTTGCTCATAGTTTGGAACAAGCGCCAGGACTCAGTTTGGCAGACACTTTGTCACTTCACTATGCAATGCGCAACGAGTTGGCTCTTAGCCCGGTTGACTTCCTGCTTCGTCGTACCAACCATATGCTCTTTATGCGTGATAGTTTGGATAGCATCGTTGAGCCAGTTTTGGATGAAATGGGACGATTCTATGATTGGTCAGAAGAAGAGAAAGCAGGCTACCGTGCGGATGTCGAAGCGGCTCTCGCTAACAACGATTTAGCAGAATTAAAAAATTAAGAAAAAATCAAAGAGGTGGAGGGCAGGACTCCTTGTCGCCCGCCCCTTCTTTTTAATGGAGACAGAAAGATGATGAATGAATTATTTGGAGAATTTCTAGGAACTTTAATCCTGATTCTTCTAGGAAATGGTGTTGTTGCTGGTGTGGTTCTTCCTAAAACCAAGAGCAACAATGCAGGTTGGATTGTGATTACTATGGGCTGGGGGATTGCAGTTGCGGTTGCAGTATTTGTATCTGGCAAGCTCAGTCCAGCTCATTTAAACCCAGCTGTGACGATTGGTGTGGCCTTGAAAGGTGGTTTGCCTTGGGCTTCCGTTTTCCCTTATATCCTAGCTCAGTTCGCAGGGGCTATGCTCGGTCAGATTTTGGTTTGGTTGCAATTCAAGCCGCATTATGAGGCAGAAGAAAATGCAGGAAATATTTTGGCTACTTTCAGCACAGGACCAGCTATCAAAGATACTGTATCAAACTTGATTAGTGAAATCCTAGGAACTTTTGTATTGGTATTAACAATCTTTGCTCTGGGACTTTATGATCTTCAAGCAGGAATCGGAACCTTTGCAGTGGGAACGTTGATTGTCGGTATCGGTCTATCACTAGGCGGGACAACAGGTTATGCCTTGAACCCTGCGCGTGACCTTGGACCTCGTATCATGCACAGTATCCTTCCAATTTCAAACAAGGGAGACGGAGACTGGTCTTATGCCTGGATTCCTGTTGTGGGACCTGTTATCGGTGCAGCCTTGGCCGTGCTTGTATTCTCGCTTTTCTAAGATATTAAAACTCAATTATTCATACCTCAATAAACATAACTTACAAAAACGACTAAAATAAGGAGCACTTTCTCACTTCATTTTGGTCGTTTTGATTTTTTAAGTTTATATACTGGTGCTGATTACTATTTCAGCTAAAAAGGCAGAATTCTTCACTGGTCCCTTCATCAATTTTTTGTTCTTGAATTTTATTTATTGTGTGAATAATTT